>NZ_JBHVUQ010000033.1:0-55558 GCF_042884105.1 Streptomyces sp. NPDC058157 | reverse complement strand
GAACAGCACCCACAACTCATCCGGCACCAGCCGCTCAACAATCCCCGCCACAGCCGACAGCCTACCTGTCAGCCCAAATGAGATGAGGTCTAAGGTCACGGCTGCGAACGCGCTGATCAGTGCTCGTTTCAACTTGCAAGCCCTTTCGGTGATCGCCAGGTTCTGGAGCGGTCGCAGTCTAGGGCGTGGGTCCGGGTTGCGGGAATGGTCGACAGCAGGCTGCGCGGCTTTCTTCGGCGCATGCGGGGGCGGAGCCCTTCGTCTGCTGTCCGTTGACCGTTTTCCGAACGCCAAGACGGCGGCTGCATCCGGCAGTCTGGGGGGAGGGGAAGGGGGGCAGGGGAGGGGGCAGGGAAGGGGGCAGGGCAGACTGCAAGTGTCTATTCGGTTGTTTGTCAGCCTGTTTTTCGCCATGCGTGGGGCGTGTACGCGGTGCTGCTCCGCGAGGCGTATTCGATTTGTTCGGGGCGGCACGGCCACCTAAGATCAACTCTGTTGGCGGATCCCGTTTCGGAGGGGAAACGGCGGGATCGCATTCGCTTCTTCGTGAGGCGTTCTATTTCACACTTCCATGGGGGAAATCAAGTCATGAAGCCTGGCCTTTTTCGAGCCTCTGCCGTCGGCGCAGCAGTAGTCGCCTTTTCTGGAATCATCTCCGTTTCGCAGTCCGCCAGCGCCGCAGAGACGTGCACGACCGTCGAGAACAGCCGGATTCAGTCGATGCCCGGTGGCATACCCGAGGCCCAGCTGTACGTACCGACCTGCATCGAGGCGCTGCCCGGCGGCAAGGTCCGGGGGAAGGCGAGCGTCAACTGGAGTTTCATGAACGACGGCCAGTCCGACCTGAGCAGCAAGCGCTTCACCTCGTTCAAGGTGACCGTCAGGCTGAAGGGCCGGGTACCGGGTGGTACCGATGCCGTGGTCACCAGCAAGACCTGTGACGTCACGGCTCGCATCAACACGGCGGCCGCCGGGGATATGGACTGCCTGGCCCCGTCGACCGCACTCGACGCGAAGAAGCAGTGGTCCGGCGACGCGACTGTCGTGTACGACATTGAAGGCGACGCCAAGGGCTCCTTCACCTGGCAGCTCACGAGCTCGCCCTTGATGGGTTAATCGTCCGAGGCGCAGGGCCTTCCGGTGTGGCACGGCGGATGGGAATTCGGCCATGTCGGCGGGGGTCGAGGGTGACGGCCCGGGCGGGGCTGGGAGTGTGGTGCCGGTCGGGGCCGTGAACAATGCTCCGTACCTCTGAGCAGTCCATGTGGCGATGGATTGGACGTCGGGGTTGGAGGAGCCCTGTGCTGCCTTGGCCACGTGGGCGAGCAAGGGCCATGCCTCGGCTTGGGCCAGGAGTACCGCCCAGAGGCCGCAGCAGTCGTCGTCCTCGTCGGTGAGCTGACTGACCGAGCTCGGTTGTGAGGACCTTTTCGAGGCTCGGGAAGAGTTGCTCGCGAGGAATGTTGACGATGGCCCGGCGTGCTTGTCGGGTCCAGGCGGGCCTCATCGCCAGTTCGACGAGTTGCGGCAGCAGGGCGACGTCGGCATGCAATTCCGCAAGGAATGCCAATGCCGCCGCTCGCTGCCGACCGCCGGCCGACAGGGCAGCGCCGAGTGTCTCCGTCTTGCTGGTCGCCTACTGGAAGAACTCTGAGCGCCGACGAGCCAGCTGTTCCTCCGCGTCGACACAGGCTTGCCAGAGATTCTCGTCGAGATCGGGTCCTGGTGAAGTCATCCGGTCATGATGCAGGGCGTCGGGAATGTGGACGATCGAGTATCGAGCGATGGCAGTGGGCGGGGCGGCGGTGGCTGGTTGCCGACCCTTCAAGATCACGGCTGGTGGCTGGTGTGGTGTGGTGTGGTGTGGCGGTGCGCGGGGGCGGATTCGGGTGATGCCGAGGGTGCGGCGTCTTGCCGCGGCTCCTGAGGTGCCGTGTCGTCGTGCCGTGATGGAGTTGGTGGGGAGGCTGGCCTCGGAGGCGGAGGAGGTTTCCGGGCGGTTCCTCGATGCCGGTTGGCGGGCGGCGGGGGATCGGGCCCTGCCTGAGGTGCTGGGGCTGTTGGGGGATCCGGAGCCGTGGGCTCGGCGCGATGCCGCCGGAGGTGGTGGGGGGCTGCGGGAGTGCTGGTGAGCTGGTGCTGCCTTCGATGCTGGAGCGGTGGGAGGTCGAGGAGGATCCGGCGACCCGGCTCGATGTGGTCCTCGCGCTCGGGCAAGCCGTGTACGCCTCCGACGTGCTCGATCTCTTGCGGGGGCTGCTCGATGACCCGGAGCCTCAGGTGCGCCTGGCCGCGGTTCGCGCACTCGCCGTGAGCGAGCCGGGCCTTCCTGAGCGGCGGCTGGAGCTGTTGCCGGAGGCCGTGCGGGATCCCGGTGTCGGGCTGTGGCGCCACACCGCGGCGATGGGCTGCGGGGGTATGGGGGTGTGGGGTGTCCGGGAGCGGACCGCGGCTCTGTTGTGCGGGCCCTGGCCCGGGTAGCCGGGGTGCTGGCCGAGTGGCGCTCCCCCGTCTCCGATCTTCTTCCGTCTGTCGCGGGCCGTTGGGACGACCCTGCCTGCGAGGTACGGTTCCGGGCGGCCGAGTTGCCGGCCTGCCTCGGGACGGCTGCCGCCGCCTACGCCGACGAGGTGGCCGCGCTGCTCGGGGACGACGCGGATGCCGGAGACCGTCGGCGAGGCTGCGTTGTGGGCACTGGCCAGGATGAACGATGCGCGGTGTGTTCCGGGCCTGGTCGGGATGGTGGCGAAGTCCGGTGCGCGGTTCGGGTTCGCGTCGTATTTCGCGTCGGGGAGCATGTGCAGCTGCTGCCGGTGGTCTGCGAGGTGGTCCGTGCGAGCGTGGACCAGCAGGTGGTGCGTCGTTTCTGTCAGGTGCTCGCCGGGTGGGGTCCTGCGGCGGAGGCAGCGGTGCCGATGCTGCTCGGTCTTCTGGAGGACGACCTGAACTGGGAGGGGGCGGCAGGGCCCGGGAGCTGCTGCTCTGGAGACACTCGAGCGGGCATCGGCTCAGGGAAGTATTCCGCGTCCTGCCTTGAGCAGGCTCGCGGGGCTCGGCCCGCCCGCCGATCGCTTCGCGGGCGGCTCCGGGCTGGGCCCTGCGGCGTGGCCCGCCGCCCGGCTTCTGCACGCCGTGCCCCGCCAAGACCGGCGGCTGCGCAGCAGCGACGCCTGGCGGGGCTTCACCCAGGACCAGGAGATTCGCGCTGCCGTGGACGAACTGCTCGCGGTCTGCGAGTGAACGGTCGGGGACTCTGGCCGGCCGAGCAGCCCACAGCGCCGCCGACGGGCAGGCTCTCCCACTCCGGCACGGCGTCACAGCGGGCGTTCAGCGGGGGGCCAGGGAGATGGCCGTCAGGGAGGCGGCCAGGCCGAGGTGGGACAGGGTGAGGAAGGCCCATTGCAGGGTGTCCATGCGCCATCGGCCGTGGGCCAGCAGGCGCCACTCGTAGGCCGCGGAGCAGATGGTGAGGAGCAGGAGCGGTGCCCACAGCAAGGCCCACCAGGACCAGACTTCGGCGAGGCGGAGGGCGGCGCCGGCCAGTCCGGACAGGAGCAGCGGCACGGACCAGCCGGGCTTCTGCTGCTCGGTAGCGGCCTGCGGTGGTGGGGGTGGGGATGGGGGCGCTGGCATGTCATGTCCTCTGGTTCGCGGGCATCGGGCGGACCGTTCGGCGCGTGTAGGGGGAACGTAGCGCAGCCTTCTGATCGTTCCCGTGGGGTTCCGGCGACGTTTTTGCGTGGGTGCCGGTGCGGTCGTCGTGGTGGTGGAGGAGGCGGGGGGCTCCGGGGGCGGGAGTTTGGGCGTACGGTGCTGGTGTGATCACGACTGCACCGGGGACCGCGTTGTTGCTCGCCGCCGCGCCGGCGGGCAAGGGGCGGCTGATCGACGCCACACGCGTCCTGCCCACGCTGGCGGCCTGCCCGTCCGCGTCGCTGACCGGGACTGCCGCCGGGACCATCGTCGAACTCGCCGATCCGGTCGACCAGCAGACGGTACTCACCCGTATCCGGGCCGCCGCGGCCGCGCCGGGTCCGTTGACGCTGATCCTCGCGGGTCAGCTCCAGCTCGACACCAAGCAGTACGGGATCCATCTGGCCCTCGCCCGGGCGACGCCGTCCACCCTGCGGTACACGGGGCTTCCCTGGGCCTGGCTGGTCAGTGAGCTCAAGCCGCGGCGGGCGGGGAGCACGACCGTGCTGGTCGATCTGGTGGCGGCGCCCGATACCTGGCAGAGCGTGCGGGCGGGGGGTCTCGTGCTGGGCGATGGGATATCGCTCTACGGCCGTGTCGCTCCTTCGCTGCCCCGGCACCGGGTGGCGGCCCCGGCGTATCTGCAGGCCGTGGCCGGTATGTGGAGGAGCGGGCTGACCCCGTCGCCGGCCGAGCTGCATGCGCAGGCCGCCGCCCAGGTCGGGTCCGGGGAGGAGCTTTTCCTGGCGAGGGGGGCGGTGGAGGACGTCGTGCCGACTGCCGGTGGTTCTTCCGGTGCTGTTGAGGTGGGTGGGGATCCCCTGCCGGGCATCCTCGCCGCCGCGTGGGCTGGGGAGCACGAGCGGGCGGCGGCGCTCGCGGTGGAGTGGGAGGGCCGGGCGGCGCGGACGTACGGCGCGGGGTCGGTCCAGGCGATCCACTGGCTCGAGGTCCGTGCCGACCTCGCGCACCTCGCCGGTGACGCCGCGCGCAGCTGCGAGCTGTGGATGGCGGCGGGCGAGGCCCGGCTCACCCGGCACCAGCCGCCGGACGCCCCGGAGGTGGAGGCCGCCGTGGACCGTGCGCACCACCAGTGGCAGTCCGTCCGGGCCCCCGAGCGGGCACGGGCGCTGGGGCCGCGGCTGGTTTCCCTGCGCTGCCGGGTTCCGGGGCAGCGGCCGGGAGCGACGGACGCCGCTCGGCGGCGGCTCGAGTTGCTGCACGGCCTGCCCCAGGCGGCGGCCGGAGGCTGGTAAGACCGCCGGCCGTCCGCCCCGGACGATGGGGGCCGGGCCGGGCAGCCGGCGGCGGAATGCCGTGCGTGGTTGCGCAGCGCGCGGTTCACCTTGTCGCCCCTGACCTCGCGGCGCACGGCTGTGCCGGTCCGGCGTGCCGGGTGCCACGGCGGTGTCCGGCGACGGTCCTGTCGTCGTTCCTCGGTTCCCTCGAGGATCGGCGCAGGCGCGGCCGTCGTTGCGGGGCGCGGGAGCCCGGGCCTCGGCCGGGTGGTCAGGTCCAGTGCTGGGCGCAGCGCAGGAGTTCGGTGTGGAGCAGGGATAACCGGTAGTCCTGGAGGGCTCCGTTGCGGACCGCGAGGTAGAGGGTGTTGATGGGTGGTACCTCCGGCTCCAGCAGGGGGACCACTTCGCCCGCCTCCAGGGCCTGGTGGCTCAGGCAGCGCGGGAGGACCGCGAAGCCCGCTCCGGCGGACACGGCGGCGAGGATGCCGCGCAGGTCCGGGATGACCGCCCCCACGTGTACGTCGGGTTCGGTGTCGAAGACGTACCGCCAGTACTGGGTCACCAGCGGCAGGGTCTCCGCGTAGGCGATGAGGGGGACCTTCTCCAGGCGGGAGTCCCCGTACTCCCCGATCCCGCCGGCGAACGCCTCTTGCGCGAACTGCGGGGAGGCGACCAGCACCAGTTCCTCGTCGCACAGCGGGGTCGCCTCGATCCCGCGCCGTCTCGGGCGGATGGTCGAGATGACCATGTCCAGGAAGCCTTCGCCGAGGCGGGACAGCAGTTCGTGGCTGACTCCGGCCTGGATGCGGACGTCGGTGCCGGATGCGACCAGGCCGGCGACGGGCGGGATGACCCGGGTGGAGGCCAGTTCCGCCGTGGCGCCCAGGCGCAGCGGCCGGTCTCCTGCGACGGGTGAGAAGTGGCGGTCGATCGCCGCGTTCAGTTCGACGATGGAGTCGCGTACGTCCTGGGCGAGGATCGTGCCGCGCGGTGTGGGGACCGTTCCCCGTGTGGTGCGTTCGAAGAGTTGGTGGCCGATCTCCAGCTCCATGCTGCGGATCTGCTGTGTCACCGATGGTTGCGACATGCCCAGCTGTCGTGCGGCCTTGGTGATCGATCCGGTGTGGTAGACGGCCATGAACGTCTGAAGCCAAGACAGTTGCATCGAGAAGCCGGCCCCCAGCTTCCGGCTCTGTGCACGGCGCGCCGTTCGGCGT
Organism: Streptomyces sp. NPDC058157; assembly: GCF_042884105.1. Taxonomy (NCBI): domain Bacteria; kingdom Bacillati; phylum Actinomycetota; class Actinomycetes; order Kitasatosporales; family Streptomycetaceae; genus Streptomyces; species Streptomyces sp. NPDC058157. The sequence goes on along the minus strand of NZ_JBHVUQ010000033.1, from coordinate 49,407 downwards.
GGTCCGTGCTGCCCCCTCGGCGGGCGGGCGGCCGGTGTTGCCGGTACCCGCCCGCCGAGGCTCTCTCATAGCGCAAACTCGTGCCCCCCGTTCACGGGCCGGTCGCGCAGTACGCTGCGCCGGACCTTCCCCGAGATGGTCAGCGGGAGGCTGTCCGTGAAGTGTACGACCTTGATCATCTTTTCCGGAGGGAGCACGGCGGCCGCGTGTGCGAGGATCGCCCGCGCGCTGGACGCGTCCGGCTCCCAGCCGGGGGCGGGCACCACGAACGCCTTGGGGATGGACAGGCCCTCCTGGTGCGGGACCGGCACGACCGCGGCCTGGGCGACGGCCGGATGGCCGAGGATCGCGGTCTCCAGTTCGAGCGGGGCGATCCGGTGGTCGAAGGACTTGAACATGTCGTCGTCCCGCCCGCGGTAGGAGATCGCCCCCGACCGGGAGGCGGTGACGAGGTCCCCGGTGCGGTACAGGCCCCCGGCGAACGCCCGCGCGGTCCGCTCCTCGTCTCCCAGGTAGCCGGCCATGAGGCCGGCCGGGCGCTCCCGCAGGTCGACGCAGAGCTGTCCCTCCTGCCCGGGCTCGGCGTCCCGGCCGGTGGCCTCGTCGACGACCCGCATCCGGTAGCCGGGCATCGGCCAGCCCATCGCGCCCGGCTCCGGCACCCGGCCGGGCGGGTTGCCCACCTGGCAGGTGGTCTCCGTCTGCCCGTACCCGTCGCGCAGCCGCACCCCCCATGCGGCCCGGACCGCGTCGGCGAGCGACGCCTCCAGGGGCTCGCCCGCCGAGGTGGCTTCCCTGAGCCCGGTCGGGCGGGTGCCGAGGCCGGCCGCCAGCATGCCCCGCCATACCGTCGGCGGGGCGCAGAAGGTGCTCACCCCCGTCTCCCGCAGGGCGGTGAGGATCCGTTCCGGGCGTGGCGCCGGATCCCGGAAGACCACCAGCGAGGCTTCCGCGTTGAACGGTACGAACAGGGAGCTCCAGGCGTGCTTCGCCCAGCCCGGCGCCGAGATGTTCAGGTGGACGTCGCCGGGGCGCAGGCCGTTCCAGTACATGCCCGACAGGTGTCCGACCGGGTAGCTGGTGTGGGTGTGCACCACCATCTTGGGCAGCGACGTCGTGCCGGAGGTGAAGTAGCAGAACAGCGGGTCGTCGGCGCCTGTGGGGGTGTCCGGCTCGAATCCGGCCGGCTGTTGCCGGGACGCCTCGTACGGTACCCATCCGGGAGGCGCCGCCGCGGTGCACAGGGGCGTCCAGGAGCCGGGCACCCCGCGGAACTTGGGTGTGAGTTCCGGTTCGGTGACCACGTGCCGTACCCCGGCGCGGTGGATCCGGTCCGCGAGGTCCTGCGTGGGCGCCGAGGGGTAGGTGGGGACGAGGACCGCGCCCAGTTTGATCCCGGCGAGGATCGTCTCCCACAGCGCGACGCCGTTGTCCAGGCACACCAGCAGCCGTTCGCCGCGGCGGACGCCGTTCGTGCGCAGCCAGGACGCCACCTGGTCCGAGCGTGCCGCCAGGTCCTGGAAGGAGATGGACTCCTCGCCGTCCGGCCCCAGTACGCGCACCGCGGTGCGCGGGTTGCCGGACGCGATCACGTCGAACCAGTCCAGGGCCCAGTTGAACCGGTCCAGGCGGGGCCAGGAGAACAGGCGGTGGGCGCGGTCGAGGTCGGTGCGGGTCTCCAGCAGGACGTCGCGGGCGGCCCGGAACGCGGCCGTCGCCCCGGTGCCCTCGCCGCTCACGCGGCCCGCTCCTGTTCCTGCTCCAGCAGGCCGACGTCCTGCAGCACGGCTTCGGCGATCGCCGCGGCGTCCTGCCTGAACAGCGTGTTCAGCCCGGGCTTGCCGCTGCCCACCTGGGTGAACCAGCGGGTGTGCTCGGTGGGGATGCCCAGGGCGTACAGGTCGTCGTGCACCGTTCCGTCGGCGGCGACCACCCGGAACGGGGAGCGGGTGATGTTCAGTCCGCCCGTGGGGCGGCTGTCGCCGTGCGGGCCGGTGCGCCGGTACTCGGACACCACCCCCGACGCCAGCATCGACCGGGTCAGCCACGAGGTGTCCCGGCGCAGGTCGGGGGTGGGGATGCGGGCGTCGACCAGGACGGCCGCCCGCCGCCGCGAGCCCGCCACGCGCGGCGACGACACGGTGAACATGCCGGTCTTCTCGCACGTGTCGAAGCGCGTCTCGGGGCCGGCGATCTCGACCGTGCCCTCCTCCACGAGCGCCACCAGCTGCTCGACCCGCTCGACGGGCGGGCCGGCGGACAGCAGCGCGTTGCCGGGGAGGAAGTCGCGTACGAACTCGGTGTCGTGGCTGGCGGGCAGCAACCCGCCGAAGTCCGTGGCCTCCCGCACCACGGCCCGGGTGTCCCGCAGGACGTCCAGGGCGGCCTTCAGCGGGCCCCGGGCGTTCCCGAGGTGCGCCTGCCGCAGGTCCTCCCGCATCACCTCCAGCAGCCGGGCGTGGAACGCCTCGGGGGACGCGAAGCCCTCGCCGGTGAACGGCCGGGCCAGCTTCTCCAGGTCCAGCGGCGGCAGCGGGTCCCTGCCGCCGGCCTCGCGGTGCGTCTGCTGGTGGACGTGTTCGAGCTCCTGGAGGATCAGCGGCAGCACGTGCCGGGAGAACGACAGCTGTTCGTGTCCGTGCGTACGCCTCTGCCGCTCTTTGGCGGCCTCGATCGCCGACTTGGTCAGGAACACCGGCCGGTAGGTGTGGTCGGGGGCCTTCTGGTTCACCCCGCGGGCGGGGATCGGCAGGGAGCTGCGCGACCCGGCGACGATCCTCGGTTCCTGTCCGGACGGCAGGTACACCAGCCGGTCCTCGGTGTTCCGCTTGAACTCGCCGCCGCGTCCGACGGTCAGGGCGAGCATCACGTCGTAGAACGACAGTCCGAGCCCCTTCACCGCCACGGTCGTGCCGGCGGGGATCGTCCGCGTCCCGAGCGGCATGTCGGCGGCCGAATCGCCGTGCAGGTAGTGCACGGCGTCGCGGGTCTCGGCGAAGTCGAGCATGCGCTGCTCGAACGCGTCGGGGGTGTTGACCGGGTGGCCGGTGGCGAGGAGGACCTGGTTGGCGGCGACGAGGAACGGCGCCCGGTCCAGTTCCACCAGCCAGCCGCCCACGGGCCGCCGCTCCAGCCCGGTCACCCTGCGGTGCAGGGGAACCAGTTCCACGTGCGCGGGCAGGCTCCGGCGGACCGTGTGGAACACCGACTTCAGGTAGCGGCCGTAGGTGCGGCGGCTCGCGTAGTCGTCGGGCCCGAGGTCCTCCTCCCCCTCGGTGGCCCGGGCCCACTCGTCCAGGGCCGGGCCGGCGCCGGGCCGCCACGGTCCGCCGTCCGGGACACCGGAGTACATGGTGATCTGCCCGGCCACCGTGTTCATCGTGTACCAGTCGTCCTGGTCGGTGCGCCACACCCGCCCGGCACCGACCTCGGTGTCGTCGACGGCGTAGACGCGGAGCGGCTGGTCCGGGTCGCCGGCGGCGAGCCGGGCGGCCATGGCCTCCAGCACGGAGATGCCGCGCGGCCCGGTTCCGATCACGACAAGGGTGCGCGGCAGGCAACCGGCACGGGTGTTGGTCATCGTCGTCACACCTTCGAAGGAGAGGGGATGAGCGCGGCGCGGCCCGGGCCCCGTTCGAGGACGGGTCCGTCGAAGCGGCGCTGCACGTGGGAGAGCATCGTCAGGAAGCCGCCGGCGGTCAGCCGCCGGGGGCCGGCCGGGGCCACCGCCCGCACGGGCATGGATCCTGCGGACAGCCATTGCAGGCGGCCGCCCGGGTCGACGTAGGCACGGGTCTTCCCGGCGTTGTCGGCGTGCAGGCAGAACGGCACGTCCAGCAGGCCGCGGGAGAAGGCCTTCAGCAGGGCCCGGCCCACGTCGGGGTCGAGTTCGAGGACGCTCTCCACCAGGGTGCGGGCTTCCTCGTAGAGGCCGCTGTCGTCCGCGTCCGCCGCCGTGGCCGGGTCGGCGGCGCGGGCCGCCGCGGCGGCCTCCTCCAGGGCGTGCACGTTGTCGGCGACGGTCGGGATGCGGAACGCCTCCGCCGCGGTCTTCACGATCAGCCGCTCGGTGCCCGTCACCTGCGCCAGGACGGCGCTGGAGCGCAGCAGTTCCCCCGCGCCGGCCGCGGTCTGCGGGAACACGCCCATGTAGGTGTAGAGCACCACGTGCCAGTCCACGCCGTCCAGGTACTCGGAGGCCAGGCGGCGCATCGCCGCGAGCGCTTCGCGGTCCTGGGGGAAGCTGGTCTGCTGCGCGTAGCTGAGGGAGAGGCTGGTCAGCCCGTGCCGGCGGAAGAAGATCCCTTCCAGGACGCTGATCGCGACCAGCAGGCCGGGCGGGCACATCTGTCCGAGCATGCATCCGCCGAAGGACTCCAGGTGCGCGCCCGGCACCCGTTCGGCCAGGAGCTCGCAGCTGCGGGCCCAGGCGTCCACGGCGTCCTTCAGGGGCGTGCGGCTGTACGGGAGGCAGTAGGAGACGGGGCCGCCTTCGGTGGCGTCCAGCCCGGCGTCGGCCAGGGCTTCGACGATCCCCAGGGGCAGCGGCGAACCGTGCCGGACCTGGATGGCGAACCGCGGGTCGTCCAGGGTGTCGATCATCCGGCGGGTGAGCTCCGCGCCGTGGGCGACGAGGGGGTAGCCGTTCAGGTCGCTGCCCTCGGCGAGGGCCTTGCGGGCGGAGGCGTGGTCGCCCACGCGGGTGTAGCTGTCGAGGGTGATGGTGCCGACGGTGGCCGCCCGCGCCCGGCGTACGGCTGCCAGGCCGGCCCGCATGTCGGCCGGCAGCGGCATGCCCATGCGCGGCTGGACCACCAGCTCCCCCCGTGCCGCGGCGGCCGCGACGGCCCCGGCGAACCGTCCCCGGCGCGGTACCGCGGTGCCGGTCATGCGGTGGCCTCCAGCTCGACCGCGTGCGGCGCCGACTCCAGGTAGGTGCGGAACGGCTCGATGCCGGCGGAGTCTTCGAAGACGGCGTCGAACCCGGCGTCCATCAGCCGTTGCCCGAACACCGACGAACCTCGGGTACCGAGCTTCCCGCCGATGACCACCGGCAGCCGGGACAGGTCCGGCTCGGCCCGCAGCGCGGTGATCAGCCGTTCGCCGTCCAGCGCGCCGTGGCCGTTGACGCTGGAGACCACCACCATGTCCGGGCGGTGGCGCCGGCACTCGGCGATCAGCAGGTCGTCCGGGACGCAGGAGCCGATGTTGACGACGTCGTTGCCCATCTCCTCCAGCAGCAGCTGAAGGAAGACGAGGTTCCAGTGTGCGAGTCGGACGAGGTGCTGGAGACCAGCACCCGGGGTTTCCCCGCGTAGGCAGGGTGGCTACCCTTTGCGGTCGAGGGCAGAGCCATGGTTTCACTCCCAAAGCGTGAATCGGACGGTTGTGCCTGTGACAAGGGCTGCGCCCCCGGGACTGTCCAGAGACCCGGGGGCGCAGCCGTTTCCGCAGCCGTACGGGGCGTCAGGCCGCGGGGGCCACCTCGCGGATCGGCTTGCGCGGTGTGCGCGCCTCGGCCGGCTTCGTACGGATCGCGAGCACGGTGCAGCCGGAGGCCGACGACATGCGGTGCTCGGTGCCGGGGCCCTCCACCACCAGGTCGCCCTTGACGTACGAGGTGCCGTCGGAGTGGTCGAGCTGCCCGTCGAGGACCAGCATCAGCTCGTATCCGGTGTGCTCGTGGAAGTCGCCGTGGGCGGTCGGCGGGAACCGCAGCAGCAGGCCCACGGAGTCCTCGCCCTGCTCGGCGTCCGGAGCCCACAGCACGTGGTGCTCGACGCCGATCCGGCCGGGCTCGTCCCATGACGTCCACTCGATGTCCGTCAGCTCGAAGCCGCTGCGGAACACGTTCCTGATGTACTCGATCTCAGCCGACATCGGTTCCTCACTCTCGGGTAGGGGGTTTCAGCGGCCGTCGCGGTGCGTGCCGTTGAAGTAGGTCTGCGCCTCGCGCCACACGTCGCGTGCGAGCTTGCGGCCCTGGGTGTCGGCCACGGTGTGGTCGAACTCCCAGTGCACGCCGCCGTACAGACGGGAGTCGCCGACCTCCTTGGCCGCGGCGCTGAACGTGGGCCACTCCAGGGGGATGTCCTGGGCGGGCATGTTCTTTTCGATCTTCGAGCTGCCCGCCTTGATCAGGCCGCTGCCGCCGAAGGAGTCGGAGCCGGTGTACTGCTTGAGGATCTCCGCGCCGGCGGCGGTGAACCCGGTGTGCCCGGAGCCGTACGCGGCGAACGCGGGGGTCTTCAGGTAGGGCTGCCAGGCGGCGCCGTCGATGGTCTGCGTGCCCTGGTTCGGCCCGGCGTAGCCCTGGATCTTCTGGCCCGCGTACATGTAGCGGATCATCGTGACGGGGCGGCCGTAGTCGTAGGAGACCTTCGTCTGCCAGTCGGCGCGCCCCTCGTCGCCTTCGGCGATGTTCAGCGCGAAGAACATCTTCACGTCCTCGTCGAGGCCGTGCCGGTCGCGGTGGGAGACGAACGCCGCCCACTCCTGCGGGATCGACGAGGACGTGCTCGCGCCGTACTGCCAGTACTCGGCGAGCGCCTTCTCCTTCTCCGTCAGGTTCGCGTTGCGTTCCATCTGCTTGGCGATGGCGGCCAGGGACTCCTTGCTGCCGTACGCCGGCGGCGGGGGCGGGAGGTAGCGGTCCGGGTTCTTGACGAAAAACGGCTTCATCGAGGCGAACTGCGGGGTGAGGAAGTCGTGCACCGTGCCGTTCACCCGCTGCGGCGCCCAGCGGGACGGGTCCACGATCGCCGACTTGTCGAAGGCGGCCACGTCCTGCGGCGGGTTGACCGGTGCGTAGTAGTTCTCGGGCACCGCGTACGGTGGCGTGGCCAGCTGGTTGGAGCCGTCCTCGTGACGGACCTGGGCGATCGCCGCGACGGCCTTGGCCGCGACGTCCGCCGGGGAGCCCCTGTGCGGCGCTGTGGCCTCGGCCGGGTCGTAGCCCAGCGCGGTGAGCTTCGCGTCGAAGGCGGCCTTCTGCCGGGGGAACAGGTCCGTCAGGGCGAGGGCCGCGGCGAACGACACCGCCTCGCGCTTGTTCGCGTACGTCCGCTCCGCACGGGGGCGGCGCAGCCCGTCGCCGAGCTGAGTGCCCACGGCCTTGGCGTCGTAGGCGGCCCACGCGTCGTAGATCGCCTCGTGCACCACGGCGAACGTACGGGCGCCGACGGGGGGCGGGGTCGGGTGCTCCGAGCCGATGTGGTCGACGGTGAGCGCCGTGGATGTCTCCTTGTTCCACTGGAGGACCACGTTCTCCGCGTCGGTCCCCGCGGCGGCGTGCTCGTGGGGGACGGCCGCCTGCGCGGGGAGCGTCACGGCCGTCAGGGCGACGGCGACGGCCGCGGACAGCACCAGGCGGCGGTGCGGGGCGTGCTTGCTCATGATCAGGGGGTCCTTTGCTCTACTCGGCCCAGGCGGAGTTCTTGATGACGTCCACGAAGTTCGGGCGGACGTAGCCGTCGGTGTAGGCGGCGAGCACGTCGGCCTTGACGTTGCCGAAGGTGGTGCCGGGGCGGCGGGTGATCCCGTCGTTGAAGGCCTGGAGGATGTTGTTCTTGAAGTCGGGCCGGGGGTGGGCGGCGACCACGGCGGCCCTGGTCTCCTCCGACACGTCGTGGTAGCCGATGCCGAGGACGTCGAGTTCCACGCCGGCCGTGACGAGGGCGATCTCCGGAGCCATGAGGCCGGGGATCTCCGGGGTCGTGTGCAGGGCGATCGCCTCCCACACGATCCGGGCGCTGTCGGCGTCCACGCCCCGGGCGAGGAGGAACGCGCGGGCCTCGTCCGCGCCGTCGATCTCGAACCGCCGGTCGTTGTCCCGGTAGGGCTCGGTCAGGCCCAGGTCGTGGAACATCGCCCCGACGTAGAGGAGTTCGGGGTCGAAGGAGAGGCCGCGGTTCGCGCCCTGGAGCGCGCCCCACACGAACACGCGGCGGGAGTGGTGGTAGATCAGGTCGTCCGTGGCCTCACGGACCAGCTCGGTCGCCTCCTGGGCGAGCTTGCTGTCGGGAATCTTGATACCGGCGATCTCGCTCATCGATGACCCTTTTCAATGCGAATAAACGGAGGGGATGACGGGGAAATGCGGTGGGGGTTCACCACCAGTACGCGGGGTATCGGGAACCGGCCCCGGTGCGCCCGGCGATGTTCCCGATCAGGACGAGGACGACCGCGGCCAGCACCAGAAGCGGAAGGAAAACCAACGCGTCGGGTTTTGTGGCCACCACGATCACCGCCGTCGCCGCGGCCGGCGAATGCGGAGTTCTGGCCAGCTGCATCACGCCCAGCGCCAGACCTCCCGCGACCGCCGCGGCCCACGCCGAACCGCCGGCGGTCCACAGCACGGCGAAACCGGTGAGGGCTGACAGGAGCTGCCCGCCGATCACACTGCGCGGCTGGGACAACGGCAGCCCGGGAGCGCCGTAGACCAGAGCGGCGCTCGCCGCCAGCGGCGGGATCAGCACGACCTGTTCCATGGCTTTCCCCACGGCCACGAGGGCCACGAGCCCGGCGACGGAAGCCGCGGTCGCGGTGGCGACCACCCTCCAGCCGGGGCGTGACGGCGCCTTGCCCGCCCAGGCCCTCGAACGCTCCCGAGGTGCCGCGGGCGACGGGGAATTCTCTGTGGACACTTCGGATGCGGCGATTTCTTCAGCCTCCTTGATATCTGCGGACACCGAGGAGAAGCACCAGCCTGAAAACAGCAGAGAACGGCCGCGCATGGAACGGATGCGACGGGCCGCCTTACCTGGCAGGCCGGTGCGCACCGTGGTAAATCCCCCGGTTTTGCGACGCCTTGCGGCGATGACCGAAAACTACGCGAGGGATTTCCGGACATCAAACAAACAACAGCGCGAGGGGGCATAGGCAGGCTTGCGCACAAGTCTGCCTATGCCCCCTCCAGGTGTTTCTATGGTCATCCTCTAGCCCGGCCTGACCTGCGGCGCGATCACACCGCGCCGGTGACGCGTCGCGGGGTCGGCGCCTCTGTGCCGTCCACATGCCGAGCATGGAGACGGGCGTCACTCGGCGGCCCGTACCAGTGGCGGAGGCGCAGGTGGGGCGGGGTTCAGGGGAGGAAGGTCACCGCCGGGAAGGCCGGGGTGGGGCCGTCGAGGAGGTGGCCGGGGTGGTGGCGGAGGTGCTCGTCGAAGAAGGCGAGGGGGAAGGCCTGCTGGATCCGCACCGCCTGGACGGGGTCGAGGGTGCCGATCGCCTGCCGGAGCTGGTCGGCGCTCCAGCCCTTGATCTTCGCCACCTGCGGGAACAGCGCCTCGTTGTCGCCGTACGAGATGTGGACGGCGCCCTGGGCCTGGACGTCCAGCCGCCAGCCGCGCAGGTGTGGCCAGAACGCGGCGGCCGCGGGGTTGGCGGCGCGGGCGAACCGGGCGGACATCATCATGAAGGGGCGGTGCAGGTCGCCGGTGAGCGGCGGGTTCATCTGCATCGGGCCGTCGAGGCTGAGCCCGGCCCGGATGCGTTCGTCGGCGAGCATGGCGCAGGCCGTGGCCGTGCCGCCCTTCGACCAGCCGAGGGCGCCCGTGCGCCGGGGGTCTAGGGAGCCGGGCAGTCCGGCCGGCAGCTCCTTGCCGTCGACGTCGGGGTTGTGCCCGGCGGCGAGTCGCTCGACGCAGTCGAGGAGGAAACGCAGGTCGGCGGCGAAGTCCGCGGGCAGGGTCGGGGCCTGCGGGTCGAAGAGGGGGACGGCGGTCCTGCCGTCGGGGTACTCGGTGTACGTGTCGTACTGGTGGGCCACCGTCAGCACCGCGTAGCCGTGGCTGGCGAGTTCCTGGACGATGACGGTGTGGTCGCCCTGGTGGCTGTGCGCGCCGTGGGCGAAGACGATGACGGGCAGTCGGCGGCCGCCCGTGCGCAGTACCGGGGCGCCCACGTGGCCGGCGGTGAGCGGTCCCAGGGGGGCCAGTTCGGGGAAGCCGACGTCGGTGAGGAACGCCTGGAGGGCGCCGGGCGGCATCCAGGGGGCGAGGGGGTACCGGGCGGTGTCGCGGGCGGGGTACCAGACGGTGGCCATCAGGTCGCGGAAGTGCCCGGGGCCCGCGACGGGGTCCGGGCGCGAGCGGTCGACGAGGTGCAGGGCGACCGTGCCCACGGGGTGCGGGCCGGTCGGTGCGGGCAGCGTCAGGCGGGCGGGTTCCGGTGTGGGGGCGGGGGTGCGCGGGGCGGCCCATGCCGGGGCCGTCGCGGTGGCGAGCGGTATGGCGGCCCCGGTGGCCAGCGCGGCTCCCAGCACGCTGCGGCGCGTCATGCCGTTCGGGCTGATCGGCGTGGTGGACAAGGTGTCTCCCCTGGTGATGGATCGTCAACTGTGCCGTCACGGGCGGGCCGTGGGCATGGGGGAACCCTGTCATGGGGGCGTTGGGCGGGGCATCGGCTCACGGGTTTACGCCCTGCGGCCGATGTGGGGGGTGAGGGGTGAGGGGTGTCATGTCGTGGGTGACTGTGGCTTCGCTGCCGGTCCCGGTCCCGCTCGCCCCGGTCTCTCCCGCGGAGCGTGGGTGCCGGCGGAGCCTACGCGGGCGGTGTGCCGTCGGTGAGGAGGCGCCAGGTGGTGAGGGCGAGGGCGGCGCGGAGGCGGCCGGTGGGGTTGGTGAGGTCCATGGCGAGGGTGCGTGTGATGTGGTCGAGGCGGCGGGAGACGCTGCTGTGGTGGAGGTGGAGGAGTTCGGCGGCTCGGCGCAGGGAGCCCGTGGCGCAGTAGGCGTCCAGGGTCCGCAGGTCCTGGGGGTCGTCCGCGAGGCGGGCGACGGCCGCCACGTCCGGGTTGGCCCGTACGGCGTCCTCGGGGATCTCCGCCAGCAGGGCGAGTGCGCCGAGGTCGGCGTGGCGGACGACGGGTTCGAGGGGGCCGGTGAAGCGGAGGGCCGCTCGGGCCCGGCGCCAGGAGAGGTCGGGGGTGGTGGCGGCGCCGAGGCCCGCGCGGGCGTCCGCGGGGAGGCGGGACGGGTCGAGGGCGGTGGCCAGGATGACGCCGACGTCGTCGACGAGCGCCGCCTTGACGGTGCCCGCCGGGCAGACCAGGGCGGCCGTGCGGTCGAGGGGCAGCGGTGAGCGGACGGCGAGGACGTGGAGCGGCGCCCCGGCGGGGAAGCCCAGCAGCCGCAGGGCGCGGGCCCGGTCGGCCGCGTCGGTGTCGGGGCTGATCGCCAGTTCGACGAGGGCGGGGTCGGCCATGGTGGTGCGGGCCGGGCCGTACCGTTCGACGGCTCCGGCGGCGGCGAGGGCGAGCCGGTCGAGGAGCACCTCGTCGAGGGGGCCGGGCGGGCCGGGGCGCTCCAGCCACACCGTGCCGATCTCCTCCTCGTCGAGGGTGATGGGGGTGGTGGTGGACGGGGGCGGCGGGGGGCCGGGGGCGGGGCGGCCGTCGGGGGTGGTGCGTACGACGCGTCCCGTGCCGTGGAGCCGGAGGCCGACCACGCATTCGGCGAGGGCGGCGGAGGCGCGGCCGAGGGCGGGCAGGTCGACCCGCCGGCGCATGAGCGTGTCGTAGAAGGCGACGATGCGCATCGCGCCGTCCACGTACGGATCGAGTCCCGACAGGCGTACGGCCAGTGCCTCCATGCCAGAAGGGTAAGGGGATGGTACGGGGCGGGGGCCGCGCCGGGTGGTGCGCGTCCGGGGGCGGTCGCGCGACGGGCGGCGGGCGACGGCGCCGGGTGCGGGCGCCCAGGATGGTCGGCATGGATCCCGAACTCGAAGCATTCGTCCCGCTGTTCCCGGTCTCCGACTGGACCGACCCGGTCGCCGACCGCAAGGCCTACGCGGAACTGGCCGCCGCTCGGCCGGCCCCCGACACCTCCGGCCTGCTCGTCGAGGACCGGCTGGTGCCGGGCGGCCCGGACGCGCCCGACGTGCCGGTCCGGCTCTACCGTCCGCAGCGGCCGCAGGGCGCCGTCGTCTGGATGCACGGCGGCGGGTTCGTCGTCGGTGACCTGGACACCGAGCACCGGTGGGCCGCCTGGATCGCCGTGGCCACGGGTGCGGTGGTGGTCTCGGTGGGCTACCGGCTCGCGCCCGAGCACCGCTACCCGGCCGCGCTGGACGACGTGTGGGCGGTCCTGGGCTGGACCGCGGAGCACGCGGCCGGTCTCGGCTGCGACCCGGCCCGGATCGCGGTCGGGGGGCACAGCGCGGGGGCGAACCTCGCGGCGGCGGTGGCCCTGCGGGCGCGTGACGAAGGGGGCCCGGCGGTCTGCTTCCAGCTGCTGAACGAGCCCGGGCTCGACGACCGGCAGGAGACCTGGTCGCAGGAACGGTTCACCGACACGCCCTGGATGACCCGGGACAAGCTGCGCGCCTCGTGGCGGCACTACCTGGGCGGCGGGCCCGCGACCGGGTACGCCGCGCCCGCGCGGGTGGGTGACCTGGCCGGGCTGCCGCCCGCCTACGTCGCCACCGCCGAGCTCGACCCGAACCGTGACGAGGGGATCGAGTACGGGCTGCGGCTGCTGCGGGCGGGCGTCCCGGTCGAGCTCCACCAGTGGCCGGGCACCTTCCACGGCTCCCTGGCGATCCAGTCCGCCGAGGTGTCGCAGCGTCAGATCGCGCAGCTGGGGACGGCCTTGCGGGGTGCGCTGGCCCCGTGAGGGGGGTGCGGGCGTGGGGGGGCGGGGCGGGTGGCTCGGGTGCGGGCGCGGGTGCCGGGGTGGGTGCGGGGCTCGCGGTGGTTCGGGCGTCCCCGTCAGGGGGTGGTGCGCTTTTCGAGGCGGGTGCCGTTGCGGAGGGTGATCGACACGAGGTCGGTGGGGCCGTCGAGTTCCAGGCGGTGCCAGCGGCCCCGGGGGACGATCGCGGCCGTGCCCGGCCGTAGCCGCACCGGGTCCCCGGTGTCGTCGCCGGGGGTGGCGGGGCGGAAGTGGAGGCGGGCGCCGCCGGTCAGGCAGCACACCGCTTCGTCCGCGTGCGGGTGCATCTCCCAGTGGTCGGCGTGCACGTCGGCGTCGGTCTCCACGTGGAACGCCGCGAACTGCCAGGCGCCGGGGTCGCCGTCCGCCATCCGTCGTCCGGCGGCCCGGACCTCGCCGTCGGGGTGGAAGTGCAGGGCCGAGGCGAACAGGTCGGTGGTCGTGGTCGTGGGCGGGTTCATGACGGTGTTCCTTCCAGGTGGCGGTGTGCGGGGGCGGTGGGCCGGGGGGCGGGCGGGGCGCTCCGGGAGCGGGGCAGGACGGCGACGGCCACCGCCGCCGCGAGGACGAACAGGGCGGCGGCGACCGCCAGGCCCAGGGCGTAGCCGTCGCTCAGGGCGGCGGGGCCGGCGGTGGTGCCGGTGCGGTGCGCGGCGAGGGTGGCCAAGGCGGCCAGGCCGACGGAACCGCCGAGCTGGCGGGAGCTGTTCATCAGGCCGGAGGCCATGCCCGCCTCGTGCGGGGTCACGCCCGTGGTCGCGGCCGCCACGATCGGGGCGATGACCATTCCGACACCGGTGCCGGTGACCAGGCAGGGGCCGAGGACGTCGGTGAGGAAACCGCCGCCGGGGCTGATGCGGGCGAACCAGACGAGGCCGGAGGCGGCGAGCAGGGCGCCCGGTATGAGGGCGGCGCGGGGTGTGCGTGCGCTCGTGACGCGGGTCGCGACGACGGTTCCGGCGATCAGGGCCAGGGAGAAGGGCAGGAACGCGGTGCCGGTCGCCGAGGCGCTCATACCGAGGACCTGCTGCATGTACAGGGACACGAAGTAGAACGCCGCGAACTGGCCGGCCGCGGCCAGGAACACGAGTACGTTCGCGCCGACGACCCAGCGGCTGCGCAGCAGGCCGAGGCGCAGCAGCGGTGCGGTCGTCTTCAACTCGGCCAGGACGAAACCGCCCAGCAGCGCGGCCGCGAGGGTGAGGGTCGCCCAGGTGGCCGGGGCGCCCCAGCCCAGGGTGTCGGTGCGGACGACGCCGAGGATCAGGAGTCCGGATCCGCAGGTCGCCAGGACCGCGCCCGGCACGTCGAGCCCCTTGTGCCGGCGGGCGGATGACGACCCGGCGGGAGGGAGGGCGGGGACGAGCGCGAGGGCGGTCGCGACGATGGGGAGGTTGACCAGCATGACCCAGCGCCAGCCCGCGTACTGCGTCAGCAGCCCGCCGGCCAGCACGCCCAGCGCGCCGCCCGCGGCGTTCACCGCGCTCCAGACCCCGAGCGCGCGCACGCGCCGGGGGCCTTCGGTGAAGGTGCTGGTGAGCATCGCCAGTGCGGCCGGTGCGGCCGCGGCGGCGCCCAGGCCCTGCCCGGCGCGGGCGGCGATCAGCTGCCAGGGCGCCTGGGCGAGTCCGCCGGCCAGCGAGCACAGGCCGAAGAGGGGCAGGCCGAGGGCGAGCATGCGGCGTCGGCCGTAGAGGTCGCAGGCGCGTCCCCCCAGCAGCAGGAAGCCGCCGAACGTGAGCGCGTACGCGTGCACGACCCACGACAGGTCGAGCGGGGCGAACCCGAGGGACGTGCGGATGGCCGGTAACGCGACGTTGACGACGGACATGTCCAAGGCGACGACGAACTGGGCGAGGGCGGCCGTCGCCAGCACCCGAGAGTTTCTATACATGTAAGAAAATCTAGCCGCGGGCGGGTGCGATGTCGAGGCCCGGGGAGGGAAGTGGGGCGCGGGGTGGGGATGATGGGGGCATGCCGCAACCTTCCGCACCGCGCAAAACCCCGGGCCGACCTGCCCGGATCTCCCGCGAGGAGATCATCGAGACCGCCCGCCGGATCGTGACCGAGGGAGGGGTCAAAGGGCTGACAATGCGTCGGCTGGCCACGGAGGTGGGCAGTACGCCCATGGCCCTGTACCACCACGTCCGCGACAAGGAGGAGTTGCTCGTCCTGCTGCTCGACGACTACGCCGCACGGACGCTGCGCCGGTTCGAGCCGCCTGCCGACCCCCGCGAGCGGGTCGTCGCCGCCGCAGGCGCGGTCCACGGGGCGCTCGCCGACTGCCCCTGGATCGTGGAGGTGCTGACCGCCGACGACCTGATGTCCACGTCCGCGCTGTGGTTCGTGGAGCAGATCGTGGACGGGCTGGTCGCGTGCGGTCTCCCCCTCGACCGGGCCGTGCACGGATACCGTGCGATCTGGTACTACACCGCCGGAGAGATCGTGGTCAGGGCGACGGCGGCGCGGCGGCGCGCGGACGACGGCCGGACGACGTACCGCGAGCAGGTCTTCGCCGAGCTCGACCCGGGGGAACTGCCGCGCTTGGCGCAGGCCGCGGGGCGTTGGGCGGAGCTGACCGCCGAGGACGCGTACGAGGACGGGCTGCGGGCCCTGGTGGACGGGCTGCTGGGCGGCGGCCGCCCCGCCTCCTGAGGGTCACCGGGGCGTCGGGTCGGCGGGGCGTCTGGGCGTCGGGTCACCCGGTTGTCGGGTCACCGGGGCGTCGGACGCGCCGACCAGGTGACGGTCGGGGGGCGGACGGCGGCGCAGCGGGGGTGGCCGTGGGCGTCGGTCAGGCCGAGGCGGGCGATCAGCAGGCCGCCGTCCAGCGCCGCTTCGGCCACCGACGGGTCCACCGCGTCCAGCATGAGCTTGGCCCGGCGGAACATGGTGGTGGTGCCGGTGGCGTCGGTTCCGTTCCAGCCGAGGTAGAGGAAGCGCTGCCCGGGGCGGCCGTGGATCCAGGGGCCGGTCAGGTCGACGCCCCCGGGAGCGGTGCGGCGCGCGGTGCAGTCCAGCGTCCAGGATGCCGAGGGGGCGTCGCCGGGGTGGGGATCGAGCGGTCGGGCGTCCCGGGCACGGGGCTGGACGGCGACGTGGACGTCGCCGTATCCGGGGAACCCGGGGGCGGGGGCGCAGGTGCGGCCCGGCAGGTCGAACGCCTCGATCCGGATCTGCATGGGGACAGTCTGCCGGGCGACGGCCGGTGTGGCGGAGAGGGCAGGATTCGAACCTGCGTGGGTCCTGGTGGAACCCGAACGACCAGTGGCCGGTCCCCGATCAACCGCTCCGGGCACCTCTCCCTTGTGACCTGGAACCAGGATGCACGAGGGGGGCTGACGGCCCGCTGACGGCGGTTGGCTTGCCCAGTGCCCTGTTCTCAGGTCAGGTCAGGTCAGGACGACGCAGCCGCGCTGCTCCAGGCGGTGGAGGAGCGGGAGGGAGGGGTCGACCGGGTTCCAGCGCAGGTCGAGCTTCTCCAGCGCCGGCATCGCCGCGAGCCAGTCGGGCAGGTGGCGGAGGCGGTTGCCGCGGAGGTCGATCTGGCGCAGTCGGGGGAGGCCGGCGAGTGGCTGCGGTACGGCGGTGAGGGAGTTCTCGCGCAGGTCCAGGTGGCGGAGTTCGAGCAAGTCTCCCGTCGACGGGGGGAGGTCCTCGATGGCGTTGCCCCGGAGCCAGAGCTCGCGCAGGCAGCGCAGCCGCCCGACGGCGTCGGGGAGGGCGGTGAGCCGGTTGTGTTGGGCCCTGAGCTCGACGAGGCCGGTCATCCGGCCGACCGTCTCCGGGAGGCGGGTGAGGGCGTTCTCGCCGACGTTGAGGTAGCGCAGGCGGGTCAGGGTGCCGAGGGAGTCGGGGAGCCGGGTCAGGTGGTTGTCGTGGAGGTAGAGGCAGCCGTCGAGGTCGGTCAGCCCGCCGAGTTCCTCGGGGACGGAGGTCAGGGCGTTGTGGCCGAGGTCGAGGGTGCGCAGGTGGCGGAGCCGTGCGATGTCCGGCGGGATGGCGGTGAGTCCGTTGTCCGCGAGGATCAGTACGCGGAGCTCGGTCTGCTGCCAGACCGCGGGGGGCACTTCTCCCAGGTTGTGACGCCAGAGGTTCAGCGTCTGGTACACGGCGTTGGCTCCTTCGCGGAATGGGAGGCCCGATCGTGGAGTTCATTCGACGGCGGAGGCGGAAAGCATGAAGAGGGCGGTCGCCACGCTTACTTCGACCGCCCCTTCACGTCAGGGCTTGCAGAGTTCGCGGGACGGATGCATGAAGTCCTCCCGGTCCATCGCCCTCCCATCTCCGTTTCCACTGAAGACCTGCCCTTTTCCAAGGTGCTCAAGATCCGCAACGGTGAAGGCGACCCGGCCGGACAGACCTCTGGAGTTGATGGATCCGGATACCGTGGCCACATACTTTCCGGGGGTGCGCAGTTCTGTCAGCGTGGAGTCGTAGACCTTCCAACCCTCCAGCGGCTTGAACAACTCGACCTGCCCCGGCGAGCCGGAGTTCAGCTCACTGGTCAGGGCCCAGCTCCGGAGTCCTTGTGAGTCCTCGTCCAGAAACACCGACAGATCATCCGCGTCGTAGCCCGGGCACGGGGCGATCAGAACGCGGGTGGCGCCGTTGTCGGCGCGCTCCACGGCCAGCAACGACTTCTCCGCCGGTGTGCATGCCGCCAGCCCTGAAAGTACCAACACGACCCCACCCAGCAGGAACATCCGACTCGGGGAACTCCGCCTCATATTACTTCCAATTCCGATATCGACCCCACCACAGATTTGCCTCCATTTCATATCGGTTCATGAGCGCGGGATCACCGCCGGTCGCCAGCTTAGACTTGAACGACTCGACTGCATAGTCGGCAATGAACTGGGCAGCCGACGGACTTCTCGCCCATTGCTGAGAATGGATGGCTTCATGCGATTCGAGGTTCGGGCCGAACTCAGCCGCTATATCGAACCCGGATTCCTTTGCAATCTTCCCGCGCTCCACGTTCTCTTGGTTCAACTCCCGCGCAAAGGAGATCTTGCTGTAAGGGTAGAAGTGGACGTCACCCACGGTCATCGACTGGCTTCCGCCGGGCGAATTCCCGAAACAGACGTATTGGGCGGCGCGCTTGGTGCAGCTGTCGGCGAGGGCGGCGTAGCCGGCGGCCAGTTCGTTCGCTCCGTTCCAGACGTTCTGCTTGTGGAACGGGGCGTCGAGGAACTCGTCCGGGCGGCCGATGTCCGTCATGCACTCGAACCGCATGTCGTCCGCCCTGCAGTCCGCCGGCTTGGGCTTCTCGGTGATCAACGGCATCGCGGTGGGGAGCCACGGAGGTGCCGGGAGGGGGGTGGGCGGGGGCGGGGCCTTGGGGCCGCCGCAGCCGTAGCGGGTCAGGCTGCAGTTCATGGAGCGGCCGCCTACGGGTGAGGGGCGGTGGCTGTTGCCGTAGTCGGAGCCCTTGCCCGAGCGGGTCGCCGGGTCGCCTGAGCCGCTGCCCGGTTCGCCGTCGCCCGGCCCGGGCTCGTGGCCCGGGGTGGTGTTGTGGCAGGTGGCGCAGGGGCGGGTGGGGCAGTCGAGTTCGGCGCACAGGCCGGTGGGATCCGAGGTGGTGAGGGGGTTGTTGTTCGCGTAGCCGTAGGCGTTGAGGGACTGGCCGGAGCCCGGGGTCAGGACCGGGTCGACGCTGAGGAAGGTGCCGGTGCGCGGGTCGTACTCGCGGGCGCCGAGGTGGGTCAGGCCGGTGGCCTTGTCCTGCGTTCCGCCGACGAAGCCCTTCTCGCCGGGCCAGGAGGGGGGTGGGGTGCCGCGTTCCTCTCCGAAGGGTTTCGTGGCGCGCCGCTGGGCCTGGAGGGTGGTGGCGTCGACGGCCGTGGTGCCGGTGTTGTGGTGGTCGGCGATGACGTAGAAAAGCTTGCCGTCGGAGGTGCGGACGACGGCGGGGCCGCCGGGGGTGGCGTAGTAGCGGGTTCCGGTGACCTTGTTCGTCGCGGTGTCGAGGGTGAGTTCGGTCGAGCCTAGGGTGAGGGTGGTCCTGCCGGGGTCCCGGCGCAGCAGGCGGTTGCCGGCGGCGTCGTAGACGTAGGTGGAGGTGCCGGTCTGGTTCGTCGCGGAGGCGAGGTGGCCTTCCTCGTTCCACGTCAGGGTCTGGGTGCCGCCGGCCGCGTCGGGGCGGGTGAGGGTGTTGCCGGTGTCGTCGTAGGTGACGGGGAGCGTCGGGGCCGGGCCGGTGCCGGTCTGCCGGGTCGTGGTGGCCGGGGCGTGGGGGCGGGCCGAGCCGGGGGCCGGGAAGGTCGTGGTCGTGGTGACGGACTTGGCCGGGTCGCCCGCGGGGTCGTGGTCGGTGAGGGAGGTGCGGTTGCCCGTGACGTCGTAGCCGAACGCCTGGCGGTAGGGGGCGGGGCCGCCGATGGCGCCCTGCTGCGGGGCGGTGCGGGCGCAGCCGCCGATGCCGGGGACGGAGGGGCCGGGGAGGGTCGAGGTGGTGCCGGTGTCCGTCCAGGCGTCGGTGAGGCGGTGGAGGTGGTCGTAGCCGAAGCACTGGAGGTCGCGGACGGGGCCCTGGGTGCTGTCGGCCGAGGTGACGTCGCCGGACGGGGTGTAGGTGTAGGCGGTGGTCTCGAGCGGAGTGGGCTGGTCCTGCTTGTCCAGGCGGGTGCCGAGGAGCCGGCCGGTCGCCGGGTCCTGGATGGTGGTCAGGCTGACTTGCCTGGGGACGTCCCCGAGGGTGGTCCGCAGTATGGTGCCGCGTTCGTCGTAGTCGATGAAGTTGACGTAGTCGGTGGTGTCCGAGCCGTAGGAGACGGGGAGTCCGTTGACGTTGCGGCCGGCTTCGAGGCGTTCCGAGGGCAGGCCGCCCGCGGCGGGCAGGGTGGTGCGGCGCTCCAGGCCGGTGACGGGGTCGTAGGTGGTGGAGAGGGTGTAGGTGCCGGTGAGGGCGCCTTCTCCGTCGGGAACGGTCAGCTTGGTGCCGGTGGGCCGGTACCCGATGTCGTAGCCGGTGGTCTCCTGGCGCCAGGCTTTGCCGTTCACCCAGCTCGTGGCCGCCGTGGGCTGTCCGGGGAGCAGGGTGTCGTACTCGAACGTCGCCAGCTTGGGGCCGTCGGTCGCGCCCAGGTTGCGGGAGGTGGGGCGGCCGAGGACGTCGTAGCTGCTGAAGACGGTGGTGCCGCGGGCGTCCTGGGCGGAGAGGATCCGGCCGGCCTGGTCGTACGTGGTCGTCGAGACGCCCTTGTCCGGGTCGGTCGAGCGGGTGCGGCGGCCGTGCGCGTCGTAGTCGTAGGTCCAGGTGTTGCCGGCCGCGTCCGTCAGGCCGGTCATCTCGCCCGTCGTGGAGTAGGCGTAGCGGATCGCGTCGTACTCGCCCTGTGCGTCGCGGCCCTTGTAGGTGCGCCGCTCGACCGTGCGGCCGCGGGCGTCGGTGAGCGCGCTCGACGCGGTGTCCCCCATGGGCGGGAGGGTATCGGTGCGGTCGGCTCCGGGGTAGGCGGTGGTGGTCCGCCACTGCTCCTTGGCCTTGGAGAGGAACACCGAGGCGGTGGTGCGGCCGAGGCCGTCGTAGACGGTCACCGTCTGGGCGGGGACGGTGTTGTCGTCGGCGACGAAGCGGGTGGCGACCGGTGCCGAGTCCCTGTTGATGTAGTTCGGGCTGGTCTTGACGGCCAGTCCGTGGCTGTCGTAGGCGGTGTCGGTGATCAGGCGGCTGGTCGCAGCCCCGTTCTGTGCGACCGTCTGGAGCTGCACCTGCTGTCCGAAGGCGTCGTCGATGGCGATGGACGTGGCGTAGGACTGGTCCGACCTGAGCGACTGGGTGGTGACCGAGCTGGTGGTGGTGTTGGAGAGCGCGTAGGTGTAGAGCGTGCTCGCGCTCGCGTCCCTGGCGCGGCCCGGCAGCCAGACCGCGGTGGTGCGGCCCAGGGCGTCGTAGGCGCCTTCGGTGGTGCGGCCGTTCTGGTCGACGGTCTTGACCGGGACGCCGCGCAGGGGGTGGAGCGTGGTGGTCGTCGTCCAGCCCTTGGCGTTGGTGACCTTGGTCGTGGCCGGGGGGACGAGGGTGGCCGGTTCGTAGACGGTGGTGGTCTTGGCGCCCGCCGCGTCGGTGGTGCTCGTGGTCCGGCCGTAGGCGTCGTAGGTGAGGGTGGAGGCGGTGGTGTACCTGGGCCGGCCGGATTCGAAGCGGTCGAGGTTCTCGGTGGTGGTGGGCAGGCCGGGGCCGGTCAGGGTGCCGTTGGGCTGGTTGTCGTAGGAGGTACGGTCGCGCGCGAGGGTGTTCGTCGCGTTGGGGGTCGTCGTGCAGTCGCCCTGGACGCGTACGGTCTCGGAGACCCGGTCGAGGATCCACGTCGTGGTGTTGCGGGCGTACGAGGTGGTGGTGCAGGTGTCGGGCAGGCCGTCGGCACGGTCGAGGGCCTTGAGGGGCA
Organism: Streptomyces sp. NPDC058157; assembly: GCF_042884105.1. Classification (NCBI taxonomy): domain Bacteria; kingdom Bacillati; phylum Actinomycetota; class Actinomycetes; order Kitasatosporales; family Streptomycetaceae; genus Streptomyces; species Streptomyces sp. NPDC058157. Next base: position 28,358 of record NZ_JBHVUQ010000033.1, on the reverse strand, counting down.
TGCCGTACGTGGTGTCGTAGGTGGTCGCCTGTGAAGTGGTCCGCCAGGTCTTGTCCGCGCGCAGGGCCTTGTTCTCGGAGGCTCCGGTGCGCTGCATCCGCGCGGTGAGGGCGGGGAGTTTCGAGCCGCGGCCGTGGGTCGCGGTGGCGTTGGAGAGCCAGGGCTCGGAGCGGGACACCGAGGTGAGCTCGCCACCGTCCGAGGCGAAGGTCTGGGTTTCGCGGACGGCGCCGGCGAGGGGGTCCGAGTCCTTGAGCGTGGTCCCGGAGACGCCGGTGAAGACCGCGGTGCGCTTGCTGCCGTCGGCCTTGGTGTCGCCGTCCATGCCGCGCAGGTAGAACGTGGCCGACTTGGACACGGCGTCGGGGGCGGTGCCGGTGCGGGTGACGACCTGTTCGTAGCCGCGGAACTGGTTCCAGGTGCGGCGCTTGTCCTCGGTCAGTTCCTCCTCGTCGCGGTGCCAGGCGGCGGGGCCGGCGTATTCGTAGCGCACTTCCCGGGGGCGGGAGCCGCCGAAGGGGTCGGTTTCGGTGATGCGGGTGACGACGTACTTGTGGAACCAGTCGAGGGTGGGGTCCAGCGGGCTCTTGTCGTCGGGATTCCAGTAGACGGGGTAGCAGCGGGTGGTGTTGGTGTCCTGGGCGGTGGGCAGGCCGCTGCCGGGGGCGCAGTCGGGGTCGGCGTATCCGATGTCGGTGACCTTGCCGGTCTCGGTGGTCACGCCGGTGAGACGGCGCCGGTTGAGGGCGGGCTTGTTGTCGGTGCTCGAGTCGACCCGGTTGTTCATCAGACGGCCGGTGAAGGTGACCGGCGGGGTGGGCAGGGCCACCGCTCCGTCGTGGCCGGTGCGGGTGACGGAGGCCAGCCACAGGGCGGGGGCGGTGCCGTCCTGGGGGTTGGGGAACTCGTGCTTGAGGTCGTAGGAGTCGACGTCGCCGTAGCCGCCGCTGCCGTTCAGGACCTGGGTGGTGATGGTGGTGAGGCGTTTGGTGGTCCAGAAGGTGGCGGCCGTGTTCTCGCAGGTGCCCGTCGCGGTGCAGCTCTGGTCGAAGGGGACGTCCGGCCACTTGGGGGCGTTGGCCTTGGTCAGTTTGGCGGGGGCGCAGTCGAAGGTGGCGTCGGGCAGGCAGCGTTCGGCGGTGGTGAAGAGGATCTGGGCCGTCGGCTTGACCGTGTCGGGGTCCGTCAGTTTGGAGCCGTAGGTGATCCGGCTGAGGTTGCCGCCGCGGATGTAGGGGGTGCGGGTGCCGTCGGGGGCCGTGGGGGTGGCTCCGCGCTTGTAGTGGTTGGTCTCGGTGTCGTACCAGTGGGTGATCAGGCCGCCGCGCGGGTCGACGACGAAGTCGAGGTTCCAGCGCCATGCCTGCTGGCACCAGGACGCGGCGAAGGTGGACTGGTGGCACTCCTCGCCGGTGTTGTTCCCGTAGACGGGGGTCGTCCAGGTGGAGTTGGTCGCCGGGGCCGTGGGGCTGCCGGGCTTGCGGCCGGCGCCGAAGTAGTACTGGGTGCCGTCCGCGGTCGTGATCTTCCAGTACTCGCCGTTGTTGTCCCCGTTGGCCGCTCCGGTCAGCCGTTCGACCTTGGAGGCGTCGTCGTCCTCCAGGCGCCAGGTGCCCGAGGCGTCGTCACGTACGAGGGTGGAGGACTTGCCGTTGAGGGAGAAGGTGGCGTTGTCACCGGCGAGGCACTGCTCGTTGGAGCCCTCCTCGCCGTCCTTGGCGCAGGGCTTGAAGCGGCGCTCGACGAAGCCGGGTGAGTAGTCCCAGCCCTCGCCGATCCAGGACGCCTGGTTGTTCGTGGCCGCGGTGCGGCCGTCGACCGACTGCGAGCGGTAGGAGAGGGAGATGCCCGGCTTGGTGCCGCCGAGCCCGTCGGGGACGGCGATGGGGTAGTTCCAGGAGAGCCCGCCGGTGTTGGCGCCCGCGCTCCAGGTTCCGGACGGGGCCAGGCCGGTGGCGGTGTAGGTACCCGCGGGTCCTGCGGGGGCGGCCGTCGCCGCGAGGACGGTGGCTGCGGGGGCGGGGGCGGTTGCTGCGGGGGTGGTTGCGGCTCCGGACGGGGCTGCGGTGGATCGCTGTGCGTCGGCCTGGGCCCCTCCCGCCGTGCCGAGGGGCACCTCGGTGCTGAGCAGGCCGGGCCGGTCGCCGTCCCTGGCGGTCGGCAGCGGGGTCTGCGTACGGCATTCGGCGCGGTCGGGCGTGGACAGCGCGCACTCGGGCAGCCGGACCAGCCGGGCGCGGGAGAGCCAGTCACCGCCGAAGGCGCCGGCGATGGAGGAGAGGTCTACGGCGACCTTGGCCGGGGTCTCCCCCGCCGGTCCCTGCGTCGGCCGGACGGCGAGCAGCAGGCCCTGGACTCCCGCCCGCTCGGCGGCGGTGCGGTCCGTGAGCCGGACGGACGCCTTGCCTGCGGCGGCCGGGGCGCGGTCGCCGGCCGGGGCATTCGTACCGGTCGCAGCACTCGTACCGGAGCGGGTCACCCACACCGGTGCGGCGCCGGCGCGTCCGGGATCGCGGAAGGGGACCGCCGGAACACCGGCCGAGGCGGTCGCCCCGGGCGAGGCGAACGGTGAACGGGAAGGCGGTCCGGCGGGGACGGCGCCCAGATCGACCTCGGCCTGGGCGGGCGCGGGCCAGGTCACCGGCTGCGGCTTCCAGGGCCCGGCCCGGTCGCCCGACGGAGCTTTCAATTCCGCCTTTCCGGAATTCCTGCCGCGGACCGATTCCGTTTTCTTCACATCCCCCGGCGACCAGCGTCTGGGATCTTTCGGTTTCCAACCGGAGGCGGCTTCCGCCGTTCCGGTAGCGAAGATCAAAGAAATGATGATCAAGAGAGCAGTGGCAATGCGATGCCGGACCCCCCGGCTCCTTCTTGCCGATAAAAGATCATGCGGTGCCGACACGGCACGCCCCCCACGGTCGCCGAGCAGAGCAATTGACCCGGGAGCCTAGCCCGTTCGCACAACGAAAAATAGGGATCAACGCGGACAAGAACTGCCTGGCAGGTACCGGTAGTTCGGAAATCTGCCCGAAAATAACTCCTTCACTTACGCGATGGCTCATTTTCGTCAGGCGATTGGTCGGGATTATTCGATTAAACCTCCGGGAATCCGGAATTCCGCATCACGGCGCATACGGAACGACGGCATCGAGCTGTTAGCGTTCGCGCCCAGTTGCCATTCACCACCACATTGGGGAGGCTGCCGTGGGGGGCATGCCGAGAAAACGACGGCCGGCCGGGAGGCCACTCGCCCTGGCCGGGCTGATCGCGCTGGCCATGACCGTCACCACGATTTCCGGAGCGCAAGCGGCCCCCGCCGCCGCCCTCGGAGAACCGCGTGCGGCGAACACCTCACCACCTCCCGAACGGCCGTCCTCCGAGCGGGAGCGCGCGGAGGACGCCGCTCTGGCCGAAGCACGGCGCAGCGGCAAACCCGTCCCCGTCCCGGCCGCGACGACCGAGACCGACACGGTGCTCGCCCGCCCCGACGGCACCCTGGCTCTGAGCCGCAGCGTCATACCCGTCCGCACGAAGCAGGGCAGCGGGTGGGCCGACCTGGACGCGACCCTGGTCAAGGACCCCGACGGCACCCTCCGCCCGAGAGCCGCCACCAACGGCCTGAGCCTTTCCGGCGGAGGCACGGGCCCGCTCGCCACCCTGGAGCAGGACGGCAGACGCCTCACCCTGAGCTGGCCGGAGCCCCTCCCCGTACCGGTGCCGGAGGGACGGAGCGCCGTCTACCGCGAGGTCGCCCCGGGGACGGACCTCAAGGTCACGGCCGAGGAGAGCGGCGGGGTCTCCGAGGTCCTCGTGGTGAAGTCGGCCGAGGCCGCCCGGCATCCCAAGCTGGCCAGACTGACCATGGGCCTCAGGGGGGACGGGGTCACCGTCTCCGCCGACTCCGCCGGAAACCTCAAAGCCGACGACGCCTCCGGCCGTACGGTCTTCCAGGCGCCCGCCCCGACCATGTGGGACTCGACGTCCTCGGCCGCTCCCCCACCGGGCCCGACACCGCCCTCCGCCAAGGCATCGGCCCCCTCCGCCCGCAGCGCCGCGGACGGCGGTATGACCCCGCCGGCTCCGGAGGCGGCCAAGCCCTCCTCCGACACCGACGGCCCCGGGGAGACCGCCAAGGTCGCCCGCCTGCAGACCGAACTCGGCAAGGACTCCGTCGCCCTGACCCCCGACCGGGGCTTCCTGACCGACCCGTCCACCACCTACCCGGTCTACATCGACCCGGCCTGGCAGCCCACCAACCGCGGCACCCAGCACTGGGCCTGGGTACAGGAGGCCTACCCGTCGGAGATCCATTACGACGACTACGGCGACACCTACGACCCCGGAGCCGGCTACCAGCACTGGCGCTCGCGCATCGGCCTGGAGCGGTACTACGTCCAGGTCGACACCGGTGACCTGCGGGACAAGAGCATCAAGAAGGCCTCCTTCTTCGCCACCCAGTCCTACGCCGCCGACGCCACCTGCAGCCGTACCCACACCGTGGACCTGCACTCCACCGAGCCCCTGCTCTCCAACATCACCTGGAACACCCAGCCCCGCGACTGGGAGGTCCTGCGCACGACCGCGCTCAACAGCGCCGGCGGCCCCGGCTGCCCGGACGCGACCACCCGCGGCGAGTGGGACGTACGCGACCACCTCATCGCCAACGAGTGGCGCGGCAGCCTCACCTACGGCCTCTTCGCCTCCGACGAATCCCGGAGCAGCTCGAACAACTCCTTCAAGCGCTTCACCCGGGACAAGAACAACCTGCCGTTCCTCTACGTCGAGTACAACCGCGCGCCGTACGCCCCGTGGGCGCTCGGCACCAGCCCCGCCCCGCAGAACGCGAACGGCAACGGCTGCGGCTGGGTCGGCGCCACCGCCTCCGCGGGACTGAGCATCGGCGCCTGGATCGGAGACCCGGACAACCAGCCGGTCTCGGCGCTGTTCTACGTCAACGACACCGCCGGTGGCGCCCTCGCCTACGACAGCGGCCGCGTCGACGAGGCCACCGGAACCCACTGGACCTCGGTCCACCCGACGAACCTCGCCGACGGGCACACCTACTCCTGGCGGGTCGGCGCCCATGACGGAGACATGGACTCCGCCTGGACCACCGGCTGCACCTTCACCCTGGACACGCAGCCGCCGTCCGTTCCCGTCGTGACATCGGCGGAGTACCCGCCCTCCGGCACCCTCCCCGGCTCCACCCGGCACATCGGCCAGGGCGGCACCTTGACGGTCAGGTCGGCCGACACCACCAGCGGAGTCCTGTACTACGAATGGGCCTTCAACTCGGCCATCCCCACCGGCGGCGCCAACCGCGCCGGGCCGGCCGCCGACGGCAGCGCCGCCATCCCCCTCACCCCCACGGCCTGGGGCACCAACGTCCTGCGGGTCCAGGCCGTCGACCGCGCGGGCAACCGCTCCCAGCAGCAGACGTACACCTTCTTCGTCCCGGACGACCCGGCCGCCAAGACGACGCTCGGCGACATCACCGGCGACGAGCGCGTCGACTTCCTCGCGCCGGCCGACAGCGGTGACCTCGTGGTCTACCCGACGGCAGCCGACCCCGCCGCCGGCGGGGTCCTGGCTTCCGACGTGGCCAACAGCCCCGGCGGCAAGGGCTGGGGCAACGGCACCCTCACCACCCACCGCGGCGGCAACGGCATCCGCATCGACGACCTGTGGGCCTACCGCGACGGACAGCTCAAGCTCTACCGCAACTCCCTCACCCAGGGCGGCCTCGCCGCCAACCACGGCCTCTACTACACCGCCGCCAACGCCACCGCCGTGCAGCGCCCCTACGCGGAGGACTGCACCGTGGCCGCGACCGGGCGGCCCTGCGGCACGGCGTACGCGGAGGACTGGAGCCGGGTCAGGCAGATCCTCGCCGTCGGTGACGCCCTGCCCGAACAGGGCGTCGAACCCCGTAACGACCTGCTGACCGTCGAAAGCAACGGCACGGGCGGCTCACAGCTGGTCCTGCTCCAGGGCAAGGCCTCGACCGGCACCCTGCGCGACCCCGTCGTCCTCGTCCTCAGCGCCTCGGGGTGGGAGAACCTCACCCTCATCGCTCCGGGCGACGCCACCGGCGACGGGCTGCCCGACCTGTGGGCCCGCGACAACACCACCGGTGACCTGTACCAGTACGCCAACGTCGCCGGGAACCCGGCCGCGCTCGGCGACCACTCCAAGCGCACCCGGATCGGCGGCGGTGTCAGCGCCGCCACCCACCCCGTCCTCGGCTCCTCCGGCGACACCAGCGCCGACGGCGCCCCCGACCTGTGGGCCCTCGACAGCCACCACCGCCTGCTGACCTGGAACAGCACCACCACCGGCGGCAAGGTCACCGGCTTCGGCAGCTCCCGAACGATGGGCGACTCCCGCATCTCCACCGGCGCGTGGAAGCTGGACGAGGGCACCGGCACCACCGCCGCCGACCTGCGCGGCCGCAACAACGCCGCACTCACCGGTGCGGGCGCCACCTGGGCCGACGACACCGTCGCCGGCGCCGCCACCAAGGTCGTCGACCTGGACGGCAGCGGCGCCACCGTCACCGCCACCGGGCCCGCCCTCGACACCAGCCGCAGCTTCACCGTCTCCGCCTGGGCCAGGACCGACAAGACCGGCGGCGTCGTCGTCAGCCAGGACGGCCGGCGCTCCAGCGGGTTCATGATCTGGTCCGACCCCGACGGCACCTGGCGCTTCGCCCTGGGCCGCGCCGACGGCGACGGCTGGAACTACGACCAGGCCGACGTCCGCAACGCAGCGGCGAAGGTACAGCTCGGGGTCTGGACCCAGCTCACCGCCGGCTACGACGACACCACCGGCCTGATCGCCCTCTACGTCAACGGAACCCCCGCCGCCACCGGCTACCACCCCAAGGCCAACGCCTGGAACGCCACCGGCCCCCTGGTCCTCGGCCGCTACCAGTACCAGGGCGGTCCGGACTCCTTCCTCGACGGCCGGATCAGCGGCCTGACCGTCCACGACCACTCCACCGTCCCCTCGGCGGCCGGCACCGCACTCGTCTCCGGCGTCAGCGACGCCAAGTGCGCCGACGACAACACCGGAGGCACCGCCGACGGGAACCGCATCCAGATCTGGGACTGCAACGGCAGCGGCCCCCAAACCTTCGAGGTCCGCGAGAACGGGGAGCTCCGCGTCCTCGGCAAGTGCGTGGACGCCGCGAACCACGGCACCCTGGTCCAGCTGTGGACCTGCAACGGCACCGGCCCCCAGCAGTGGCTGCCCCAGGCCGACGGCAGTCTCTACAACCCGGTCAACAACCGCTGCATGGACCTGCCCCAGGGACGCACGGAGAACGGCGTCCAGCTCCAGCTGTGGCCGTGCAACGGCACCAACCCCCAACGCTGGTCCGCCGCAGGCCTCTCCGCCCCGCTGGGCGCCGCCGTCTGACGCGGTGTTCTCCCTGCCGGCCCGCCTCCCCCGGTACCTCCGGCGGAGGCGGGCCCTTTCCGGGTCAGGGCAGGGGAAGGAAGTTCACGGTGGTCGGTGGGAGGGTGCCGGCGTTGCAGACGTTGCCCGTTGCCGGGACCGTCGTGCCGTCCAGCATCCTGGTGAGGTCCACGACGGCCATCCGGGTCGCCCCGTCGTTGACCATGAGGGCGATGGCGTGGCCGCCGTTGGGTGACTGGTACGCGATCAGGGTGTGCGGGTCCAGTCCCATCTGGAAGTCGCCGCCGGTCTCGCAGGTCACCCAGTTGCCGATGGCGGGGACGGCCCCGGTGCCGGAGGTCGTGGGGAGTGCGATGGCCGTCAGGGCGTCGCCGCCGAACTCGCCGGTGATGACGCCCGTGTGGGTGCCCTGCGCCACCGACGCCGCGGACGCGCCCGCGCTCAGGTTGGAGCCGGTCAGGGTCTGCACCTGCGAGGGCGCCGTCCAGGATCCGGGCGTGCCGGGGGTGAAGACGGCGCGGGGTGCGGTGCCCGGGTTGTTGACGTCCGCGAGGAAGACCTGCGAGGGGCCGCTGAACTCGGCGGGGGCCAGGATGATGCCGGTGGAGCAGTCCTCGGCGGCGGAGTCGAGTTCGCCGTCCGCCGTCACCGGGTGCTCGAAGAACTGGGGCGAGGTGGTGTTCGCGACGTTGACGATCTCGTAGTTGTTGTCCTCTGCCGGGGACAGGAGGAGGTTGCGGACGGGGTCGACGAGGGGGTCCTCGGAGATCTGGCCGCCCGGGTCCCGCGTGGCGAAGGGGGGCTCGAAGGTGTTGGTCGCCAGGTTGAGGTACTGGAAGCCCGCGGTGCCCCCGATGCTCAGGCCGATCAGGGCCTTGTTGTGCACGGCGTCCATCGCGACGCCGGTGCTGGTCGCGGAGCCGCCGGAGAAGCCGATCTGGCCCGTGCCCGAGTCGGTGAGGGGGTTGGGCGAGACGGAGGGGTCGAGTCCGGTGCCCTTGAGGACGTAGACGTGGTTGTTGTTCGCCGTGGCCACGGACTGTCCGGTCACGGAGTTCGTGGCGATCGAGTTGATGACGTCGGTGCCGGTGTCGATCTGCGTGTTGGTGATGCTGGTGCCTTCGACGTTGACCACGTCGATGCCGGTGGCGGTGCTGCTCCACGCGCCCTTGGGGACGTACGCGGTGACGTCGGTGCCGTGGACGTACGCGGAGAGCGAGCCCGAGGCCTCGCACGATCCCTGGGGCACCGAGGAGGCCGGCTGCCCGCAGACCAGGTAGTGGCTGATCGTCGCCGGCTTCCCGCTGGCCGCCAGCGGGGAGTGCAGTCCGGTGTCGGAGGGGTGGTTGGGGTGGGCGGTCGTGCCGGTGTAGCTGTAGGTGTCGTAGGCGGCGGTGCCCTTGACGTAGACGGTGAAGTTCGGCGAGTTGGTGGTGAAGCTCAGGTACTTGCCGGTGGCGTCGACGGTCGTCGTGAAGGAGGTGGGTCCGTTCACGTAGCTCTTGCCGACGTTGCCCGGGTCCAGGTTCGAGGTGTTGATGAACGTCGTCGTCCCCGACGGACACCTCGTGATGTTGCCCCGGGTGTAGGTCGGCTGGACGTGGTGGGTGGTGGTCGGCGGTCCGGCGGGGCTCGCCTGCGCCGTCGCCCCCGCCGGCATCGCGGCGGCTCCCAGGGCCATGACGGCGCCCAGGACGGCCAGTCCCCTGAATCGATGCGTTCGGCCAGTTGTCGTTGTCAACTCGGTCCCTCGCGTGCGTGGTGGGTGTCGCGCCATGGCTCGGCTCCGCACAGTGAGGGAGCCCCGTGGCCGCGTTACGCAGAGTGTTGAAGAACGGCGAGGGGTTGTCATCGGCCGAATGTGTGGGATCGCCGCCCGTCCCTGGCCGGAGAGCCGCCGTGGGACCGGGACGGGTCATGCAACGCGTTCCGACGGCGCGGCGAACGCGTCCGCGGGCGGTGGTGGTTCTAGCTTCGGTACATGGCTGACATGTTCGAGCACGCCCCGCAGGTATGGACCGCCGCGCGGCTGCGTGAAGCTCTCGCGGAGCTGCCCGACGAGACACCGATCCACATCGGAGTCGCGGACGGGCCGGGTGACTTCGACGGGTACGGCGAGTACGTCCTGGTGGACGCCGAGCCCGTCGAGATGGACGGCGAAGGCGAGGAGGGCACACCGCACGTACAGTTCACGCTGTTCGCGGACGCGCGGGCGGGCGCCTACCACCTCGACGTCGACTGATCCCGGGGAGGTGACGGGCGGGGCGGAGGGTCCCGTCCCCCGTCGCCTCGTCCCGACGCCGGTGGACGGCAGGTTCCTGCCACGGCTGTGGCAGGCTGGCCGGAGATCCGTCGTGCGGCTGCCACAGGTGTGGCAGGATCGGCGGAACAGGGCCCCCTGTGGCGGGCCTTCACACGCGGTGCCCCCGGGGGGAGCCGTCCGCGTCGACCCGGGAGAGCAGTCGGTGACAGAAGCCTTCCCCGTACCGCCCGCGGCCCTCCCCCAGCCCGCCGCCACCGTCGAACGGATCGTCCGCCTCGGAGCCCGGCTCGGCCGGAGCCGTGACGAAGTCCTCCGCGCGGAGACGCTCAGCCGTGCCTGCGGGGTCCCCGTCGAGGTGGTCCGGGCGCTCCTCCAGGGGCGGGCGGCCGGTGAGCCGGACATCCACGAGCGGTTCCGGCAGCGGCTCGACCTGCTGCACGAGACCCACCGCAAGGACGACGGGCGCAAGTTCTCACACGGGGAGATCGCACGGCAGAGCGGCATCTCCCGGCAGCAGGTCCAGGCACTGCTCTGCGGAGACCGCCGCCCCACGATGGACCACTGCTCCCGGCTGGAACGGTTCTTCAACCGGCCCGCCGGGTTCCTCCAGTCCGAGGACGCCGAGGCCCTGAGCTGCGCCCTGGCCGGCATCGAGAAGACCCTCCTGCGGGAGTGCCAGGAGCACAGCGAGCGCGACGCCCTCGCGGCGGCGTCGGCCGGGGCGGGAAGGCGGCCGAGCCTCTACGAGCGGCACGGCGTCGACGGCATCGCACTGCGCGCGGCCCTGCTGCCCGACCGCGGGCGCACCAAGCTGCTCGAGTGGCTCGACACCTACATGGAGGAGGAGGCGGCCGAGCGGAGGTCCGGCTCGGCCGGCGAGCAGTCCTGAGGAGTTCGGGAGTTCGGGAGTTCGAGAGTTCGGGGAGGGCCCCGTGGCCGGTCATCGCGGCGCGGGGGCTTGTCGAGCGGTCGGCCGTCGTGCGGACGGTACGGGCCGGTCGTGTGGAATCCGCGGGGGTACCGGTTCTGGGAACCGCCCCGTGCGGAAGAGGGCATTGGGGAGTCGCGTGTTCAAGCAGCGGGAATTACGGCAGTCCGTCAGCGCCATGGTGGGCGGGCTCGGTCATCTGAAGTCCCCGGTGGCGGCCGAGGTGATCTGCCTCGCGCTCTGCGACGCCATGAGCCGGCGCCGGGGCGGCCGGAAGATCGAGTTCCGCAGCACGTCCTTCCCGCCGGGCACCGTCAGCGGTCTCGCCCTCAACCTCGGGGACCGGGACCTGATCGTCGTCGAGGAGCGGACCGTCGCCGACCACCGGATCGTCATCACCGGGCACGAGCTGCGCCACCTGGAACTCGGGCACTGCCACGAGCACGTCGCCGAGGGCGCCGTGGCCGCGCGTCTGCTCCACCACGACGCCGACCTCCGGCAGGTGGTCGCGTCGGCGCTGGCGGTCGCCGGCCGGCAGGGCCCCGTGCTGCTGGAGGAGGACGGGACCGCCGCCCGCAGGCACCGGATGCAGGAGCAGGCGGCCGAGCGGTACGGGCTGGAGCTGGCGCACGCCGTACGCCATCTCCTGACGGTGCCCGAGGCTCCCGAGCTCGACCGGAACACCCGCTCCGGCCGGATAGAAGCGGCGCTCTGCAACCACGGGATCCGAGGCTGAGCGTGCCTGATCCGACCGTTCTCTTTCCCACGGTGCTCGGCGGCGTGGCCGCCCTGCTCAGGCTTCCCGGCCTGCTGAGGAACCCGCACGATCCGCTGCTCCGGGCGGTCATGGCCATGCTCGTGGCGGGCGTGGGGGTGTTCTTCTTCACCTCCGTCCCCGTGGTCGCCAAGGTCAACGAGGTCACGGGCGTTCCGAACGCCGCTGCCCCCTTCGACTACTTCTGGGCCATGGCCTGCGCGGCGTCGGGCATCGTGCTGATCATCAACTGGCGGGGCGGGTCCCCCGAGCGCATCCGGCGGGCCACCCGCTGGTGCATCGCGGCCTACGGGACGCTCTGCGGCGCGCTCGCCGTGCTGTTCTCGCTCGCGGAGGCGCCCGTCGAGCGGCTGCGGGACCTGGACACCTATTACGCCAACACCCCTTACATGCGCGAGATGATCGTCCTCTACCTGGTCGGCCACACCGCGGCCTCGACCGTCATGGCCACCCTGTGCTGGCGCTGGCTGCGCCATGTGGGAGGGGAGCTGAGGGCGGGCCTGGCCTTCATGGTGACGGGCTACGGACTCGCGATCTGCTTCGGCGTCCTCAAGTTCACCGCGCTGGGCGCGCGGTGGACCGGAACGGACTGGGACGTGCTCAGTACCGAGGTGGCACGGGCCTGCACCTCGGTGGCCGCCCCCCTCATCGCGATCGGCATGGTGCTGCCCATCGTCGTACGGAGCTTCCGTGGACGCTGGCGGGACTGGACCCACTACCGGCGGCTGGAACCGCTGTCGCAGCTGGTGGGAGGGCTGGCACCGACGACGGTCAGCGTGCCGCTGCTGGCGTCGGTGGGCGTACGGCGCCTCCAGCGGGAGTCGCTGATCCACGACGGACTGCTCACCCTCAACCCCTACTTCGACCTCGGCCTCCGGGCACGGGCACTGGCCGAAGCCGTCGCGGGTGGCGCCCCCAGCGCCCACGCGGAGGCCGGTGCGGACGCCGTCATGGTCCTCGCCGCGGTCGAGACGATGCGCGCCGACCCCGAGGGGCACGTCATCGCCTCTTCGCAGGCCCTCCAGGAACCGGCGGGCGAGAACCGCGACCTGATCCGCATCTCGCAGGCGCTCGTGCACACCTCGAAGCGGGCCGCCGGCAGGCCACGAGCCGCGGGGGCCACACGTTGAGCAGCGTCTACTACTACCTCCCCGCCGTCCTGCTCCTCCTCTCCTTCGCGCTCCGGGTGCCCGGGCTGGTCCGGCACTGGCGTGATCCGCTGGTCCGTTCCGTCGGCGTGGTGATCCCCCTCGGCGCGGTCGTCTTCTTCTTCGCCGCGCCGCCGACGGTGTCCGAGGTGAACGCGCTCACCGGCGTCGCCAACTTCTCGGCCCCGCTGGTCTACGCCGTCGTCACCGCCGGGAGCGCCGCCGTCATCAACCTGATGCTGACCTGGCAGGGCGGGCCCGAGGAACGGCGCCGGGCGGCCACCCTCTGGTGCGCCGGGGCCTACGGGGCGGTGATCGTCGCGCTGCTCGCCCTGTTCGCCCTCGGCGACGCCCCCGACGAACGCCTCCGGGACTTCGACACGTACTACTCCACCACGCCGTACCTCCGCGAGATGATCGTCCTCTACCTCGTCGCCCACGCGGTGGCGACGGCCGTCCTGTCGGTCCTGTGCAGGCGGTGGGCGCGGGAGGTGACCGGCCTCCTGCGCACCGGGCTCGTCCTCATCGGGTCCGGAGGGGTCCTGGGCCTCGGCTACACCGTGGGCAAGCTCCTCGCCGTCGGCGCGCGCTGGAGCGGCCACGACTGGGACGGGATCAGCACGACGGTGGCCCCGTCCATGGCCGCCCTCTCCTCGCTGCTCCAGTGCGTCGGTTTCGCCCTTCCCGCCATCGGCGGGAGCCTGCGCAGGCAGTGGGGCCGGTGGTCGCGGTACCACCGGCTGGGTCCCCTGTGGGAGACCGTGCGCGCGGTCGTCCCGTACGAGCTCGTGCGCATCCCCCCGTGGTCCTCGCTGAGCAGGCGCCACCTGCGGCGGACGTGCGACATCCGCGACGGGCTGCGGCTGCTCACGCCCTACCTCGAAACGGTCCCGGTGGCGGACGCCCCTGAAGCCGTTTCCGGCCGGGGGGCGTGGGGGCGGGAGGCCGGCGTGCACGCCGCGCTGGTCGTCGCGGCGTTCGACTCCCTGCACGGCGGTCCCGGGGCCGCCGGCGGCGGCAGTGTGCAGAGCCTGATCGACAGCGACGACGGACTCGTGCGCCTCTCGGACGCGGTACGGGTCCTGGCGCCCCGCCGGGGAGGCTCTGACGCGGGCCACGGCCGGGGTGGGCACGGCCCGTCGGCGGCCCCGCAGAAGGCCGTGTCATGAAGGGTGTGCGGAGCGTCATGAAGGGTGTGCGGAGCGCGGGCGGCCGGACGGTCGGCCGGCGCGCGGTCGTCATCGGCGGGGGGTCGGCGGGCATGTTGGCCGCCGCCGCGCTGTCGGGCGCGGTCGACGAGGTCCTCGTCGTCGAGAGCGACGAGCTGCCCGACGGGCCGCTCCCCCGCAAGGGGCTTCCCCAGGCACGGCACGCCCACATGATCTGGAGCGGCGGCGTCCGGGCCGCCGAGGCGGTCCTGCCCGGGATCACCGGCCACTGGCTGGCCGCCGGCGCGAACCGCATCCCGACCCCCACGGGGATGGTCGCGCTCACCTCGCAGGGCTGGCTGAGGCGCTGGGACCGTGAGACGCACTTCGTCCTGGGGTGCAGCCGCGACCTCCTGGACTCCGTCGTGCGTGACCACGTCCTGGGCCGGGAGGGGGTATCGGTCCTGCGCCACACCCGGGCCGAGGGCCTGACGGGAAGCGCGTCCCGCGTCACCGGGGTGCGGGTGCGCGGGCGGGACGGCCGCGAGGAGGTCCTGGAGGCCGACTTCGTCGTCGATGCGAGCGGGCGGGCCTCGCGGGCGCCCCGCCATCTGGAGGAGCTGGGGGTGCGCCGGGCGCCCGAGCGCTCCTTGGACCTCGGCCTGGTGTACGCGACACGGGTCTTCCGCGCTCCGGAGGGGGCGGAGGGGTTCCCCATCGTCAGCGTGCAGTCCGATCCGCGCAGCGGGCGCCCCGGGCAGAGCGCGAGCATCCTGCCCGTGGAGGGCGGGCGGTGGATCGTCACGGAGACGGGGACCAGGGCGGGTGCGCCGACGGGGGACGCCGAGGACTTCGCGGCGTTCCCGCTCGGGCTCCGTCATCCCGTGGTCGGGGAGATCATCTCCCGCCTCGAACCCCTCACTGGTGTGGCGCTGAGCCGGAGCACGCGCAATACACGGCGGTACTTCGAGCGGGTGCGGGGCTGGCCGGAACGGTTCGTCGTCCTGGGCGACGCCCTGGCGGCGTTCAACCCCCTGTACGGGCACGGCATTTCCGTCGCCGCGCAGACGGCCGCCGTGCTGCGCGCGGAGGTGGGGGCGGGCGGTGTGGACGCGCCCGGTCTCGCGCGGCGCGTCCAGCGGGCCATGGCGAAGCCGGTCGGCTCGGCGTGGGACCTGGCCATGGGGCAGGACGTGTTCTACCCGGAGGTCCAGGGCGGTGCTCCCGGCCTCCGGGACCGGGTCCTGGCCCGGTACGTGGACCGTCTGGTGAGGACGAGTTGCGGGAGGTTCAGCATGGTGCAGGACCTCACGGACGTCACCTCGTTGCAGGCTCCGCTGACCTCGCTGGTGAGCCCCCGGGTGCTGCTGGGAGCCGTACGGGGGCCGCGGTTCCCGCCGCTGGACGGGCCGCCCCTGACGGCGCGGGAGCTGGCGCTCGTCAGGGGCGGGGCACGGGGGTGACCGGGCCTCGGCGGCCCGGGAGGGTGTGAAAGGGTTCGCGTCGGCGCCGCGCCGCTCCGACGCGCCAGCTCCCCGGACCCTTTCGCGGACGGCAGTCCGAGGGGAGCAAGATGGGACCGGGCGGAGGCGCACCGCCTTGCGGGGCGTGATCTCAGTGGGGTGAGGAAGATGGGCTGGCGGCACACGGACGCGGAGACCCTCGTACGACGCGGCGCCGACGGGCAGTTCTACGTGGCGGCCCAGGACGTCACCGCGATCCTCCGCGACATGGCGCGGACCTTCGATCTGCACGCGGAGTCCGACGGGGCCGTCTGGACGGCGGAGGGCCGGGCGGCCCCCGTCCGGCTGGACGAGGAGACGATGCGGACGGTCGCGAGCATCCTGCGGGCGCAGGCCGACGAGATGGACGTCCAGCTCATCGAGATCGCCGCGACCAGCGCCCCTGCCGACCGGCCGGGCGGCACGCCTTCGGCTTCGGCCGGGCGCGCGGACCGGCCGAAGCCGCCCGCGAAGGGGCGGCGACCGGCAGGGCCCTGACGGGCGTCAGGGCCGGTCCAGGCCCCAGGTCTGGAGGGTGTACGGGCGGCCCTTCTCCTCGCCCGTGATCGGCGGTACGTCGAGCAGGCGGAAGCCGGCCTTGCCGGCCACGGCGACGCTGGCGGCGTTCTCGGCCTCCAGTTCCAGGATCACCCGCTCCGCGCCCCACTGCTCGAACGCGTACGCGGCCATCACGCGCACCGCGCGGGCGGCCAGGCCCTGGCCGCGGTGGGCCGGGCCCACCGCGTAGCCGATCTCCGTGCCCTCGGGGGCGCGGCGCAGCATGATCTCGCCGAGCGGGGTGCCGCCGTCGAGGGTGATGGCGAGGAGGACGGTCGTGCCCTCCCGGCGCAGTTCGCGGTCGCGGACCAGCCGGGCGCGGGCGGCCGCTTCGTCGAAGGGCGTGACGATCGGGGTCCAGTACGCGATGTCGGGGTGGTCGAACAGGCCGGGCATCGCGGCCAGGTCCGCCTCGGTCCAGTCGCGCAGGACGAGCCCCTCCCCCGACAGTTCGATCCGTTCGGGCAGGGACGACGTGGAGCTGCTCATGCGGGAGGACCTCTCTGGCCTGTTCAGGACAAGGCAAGATACCCGGGGGCGGGGCGGGCGCACGCATGGTTTTCCCGCGGGACGGCGGACAGCGGACGGCGGACAGCGCCGGTATGGTCACGGCCGGTCCTCCCACGGCCGCACCCGGCCGACGACGTACGGCCCGTCGCCCGCGGGAGCCCTCAGCGCGGCGAGTACGCCCGCGCTGATCTCCCCGTGGTCCAGCCAACGGGTGTGCGGTTCCCGGCCGGTGAACCCGAGGACGACGGCATGGTAACGGGCCCGGACCAGTGCCCCGGGCCGGCTGGGGGCGGGGGCCGTAGGGGCCGCGGCTCCGCTTCCGAGGACCTCGAGCACCGACGCGCCCTCCGCCAGGGTGTCGGCGACGGCGGCGTACGCGTGGGGCCGCCCGTGGGCGTGCACCCACAGAACGGCCTGCCGGAAGGGCCCGGTGCGTGCCGCGACCCGGCGCAGCGCCGCCGCGAACGGGAGGGGCCGGGTGTAGTCCGCGGCCACCGTCAGCAGCCGTCCGCCTCCGGTGCCGAGGTCCCCGAAGGCGCCTGGCCCGGCCGGTTTCCGGGCCACGACCACCACCGTCAGCCCCGCGCGGACCAGGCCGCCCACCGTCCCGGCGAGCATCCCCGTGCCGCCCACGACCAGCACCGGACCGGACCGGGACGCGTCGTCGGTATGCATCCGGGGATGCTCGCACGGCAGGGCGGCGGGCAGCACCCCCGACGTCGCGGGCGTGGGATCCGCAGCCGGCCGGAATACTGTCCACCTCTTCCGGCTCCGGCCAGTTTGCCCCGGTCCGCGTGGCGGGTCGCGACCGGACTTCGATTCCGCTTCGAGGGGTTCTCGCTCGGTGTGTGAAAACTTCGTTGCGCCAGGCTCCGCTGGGGACGAAAGGACTCTCCAAATGACCAAGTCAGGGCGCAAGTTCGGCATCGGCGCCACGGTGGCCGCACTCGTGGCAGTGATGATCACCGTCGTGGGCCCGCAGGGAGCGAGCGCGCAGGACCAGGCCCGCAAGGGCTGGGACCACTTCGGGTTCGGGGTGCCGTGGGAGGACTCCTACGGGTACTCGCAGGCCATCCGAGCCGGTGACACGGTCTACATCTCGGGGCAGCTGTCCCACGACGCGGCCGGCAACATCGTGGGCGTCGGCGACTTCGAGAAGCAGGTCCGCCAGTCGTTCGCCAACCTGGACAAGGTGCTCGCGCACTACAAGATCCCGCGCAGCCAGATCATCAGCATGAAGATCTACACCAAGGACCTGCGCAAGAACTTCGACACGGCCGCGCGCCTGCACAAGGAGTACAACGGCAACCACCGCACGACCGACACCATCCTCGGCGTCAGCGACCTGGCCTTCCCCGACCAGCTCGTGGAGATCGAGGCCGTCGCGCTGGTGAAGCCGCGTTCCTGACGACCGACCGAGCGGGCCGCGCGGTGACCACCGCGCGGCCGCTCAGTGCGTTGTCGCCCCTGCCGCCGTTCCGGGCGTCGGGCGCCGTGCGCCGTGCGCCGTGCGCCGTGCGCCGTGCGCCGGACGGCTACAGACCTGCCCGGGTGAGGAGTTCCTCGGCCTGGGCGCGGGTGCGTGGCGTTGGGGCCGGTGTGGGGGGGGCAGGCAGTCGCGGGTGGTTGGCCACGGCCTCGCGGACCTCGTGGTCCGGGTCGGTGGCCAGTTCCCGGGACGGCTCGGCGTGGCGGGCCGCCGCGGTGCGGGTGTGCGGATCCGCGAGGAGGCCGGGCAGGAGGTCCGCGGGCGGCGGGTACGCCCCGGCCGCGGCACGGCGGACGCCCGGATCGGGATCGGTGAGCAGGGCCCGGCGCGAGGGCTCCGGCACGTGCCGCGTCCGTGCGACGAACAGCGACCGCACGCTCGGTGCGGGGTCCGCCGCCAGTGCGGCCGCCGGCTCCGGAGGCAGGTTCTCGTTCATCGTGAGGAACTCGCGCACCACGGGCTCCGGATCGGCCGCCAGGCGGGCCAGGAGCCCGGGCGGTTCGTCCGTGACGCTCGCCGCGGTGGCGGCCCGGACCGAGGGGTCGGGATGCCCCGCCAGGCGGGCCCTGACCTCGGCGGGCAGCGAGCCGTTGGCGGCAAGGGTCCGTACCGGGCCCAGCCGGATGATCTCCTCGATCATGTCCGGGGTCAGGTCCTTGCGCAGGAGCGCCGCCGAGCGGCGGGCCTCCGGGTGCCGCAGCAGGCGGCGCAGGAGATCGGCGGGGAGGTCCTTCTGCACGGCGAGGGCGGTCAGTTCGGCGTCCGTGTCCATGGGGCGCAGGCTAGACCGGGCCGGTGGTCATCTTCCGCGCAGGGGGCGGACGGCGAGGGCGAAGAGGACGGCCGCCGTCAGCAGGGCCAGGGAGGCGGCGAAGGCGGGGGCGGATTCGCCGGGTGGCAGGAGGAGGGCCCACGGCTCCGTGCCGGCTCCGCGCGCGCGTCGGCCCGCCGCCGCGCACAGCATGGGGAAGGCCGCGGTGGCGAGGGCCGCGGGCCGGTGGCCGAGGAGCGGCTCCAGGATCAGGGCGAGGGCGAGGAACACCAGGGTGTTGCGGCCGACCGCCAGGGCGGTGCCGCCGGCGCCCAGGGCGTGGCCGAGGAGCGTGACGGCCAGGACGGCGGCCGCGAGGGCCGCCGCGAGGGCGGTGTCCCAGCGCCGGACGGGCCGGACGGCCGTGGCCTCCGTACGGGGTCCCGCGCGCCCGGTGCCGGACAGCCACAGGGCGGCCGGCACCACCGGGAGCAGTCCCGCCAGGAGGAACCGCCCCGTGGCGCCGGTGAACGAGGGCAGCGGGAGCACGGTGCCGCCGAAGGCCAGGCCGGCCAGGGTCGTCAGGAGGGTCCAGCCCCCGAGGGCCAGGACGCCCCGGGACTTGAGCCACCAGGTCATCCCGTGCCCCCGGGGACGGTGAGCAGCGCGGGCCGGTCGCAGGTGGTGAGGGCCTCGCGGTTGTACTCGAACCAGGCCAGCTGCCGTTCATGGGGCGCGCCCAGGACCTGCCGGACGAGGGCCGTGTCGTCCGGCGAGAGCTGTCCGGGCCGGGGCGGGGACTGCAGGGCGACCGCCGTCAGCCAGGCCGAGAGCGGGGCGGAGGCCCGGATGGCGGGGTACCGGCCCGTGAGCCGGGCACATTCGGGCAGGCCTTGGGGCGGCAGGAGCGCGGACGTCAGGCTGCTCGCGAGGTCCTCGGCGCCCCGCGGGTGGTTCCTCAGGCCGAGGCGGGCCTCGCCCGGTCCGAGGGTGCGGGTGTCGGTGAGGGTGGCGGGCATCGGTACTCCCGCCTTTTCGAGCCGGGCGGCGAAGGTGCGGGTCTGCGCCACCACCCGCCCGTCGGCCGCGACCTCGGGCCACAGGCAGACCCGGGGCCGTCCGGCCGTGTCGCAGACGAGCTCCGCGTCGGGGCGGGCAGTGACGGAGTAGTAGCCGAGGCCGTGGGCCGACGGCAGCGCGGCCGCGGCGCCGGCGGCGGCCAGCAGGAGGGCGAGCGCGCCGTTGCGGGGCGTCGGCCGGTGGACGAGCAGCAGCGCCGCGGCGCACAGCCCGCCCGCGAAGATCAGCGGCGCCCAGACGGCCCGGGGGTCGATCACGGAACCGGTCGAGCAGCACATGGAGAACTCGCCGGCGACCAGCTGCCTCGGCCAGGCTCTGTCCATCGCCGCCGGGAAGGCCGCCAGGCAGAAGCCCGCCGTCAGCGTGACGGGTGCGGCGACGATGCCGGGCAGGAGCCGGCCGGCGAGGTACCCGGTCAGGGTGGCAGCGGCCGCGAGGAGTCCCTCGGCGCCCAACATCCCGAGGTGCGAGGGGGCGGGGGCGGCCCCGGAGGCGACCGCCGAGATCACCAGGGCCGCCAGGAGCCCTGACACGCCCATCAGCCACACCGGCACCAGGACCGGGAGCACGATGCCCAGCCGGCCGCGCACCGGTGCCTGGTCGAAGACCCCTGCGCGCCGCAGCCGCGCCCCCTCCCAGGCCGCGCTTCCCGCACAGGCCGCGATGACGAAGGGCAGGGCGTAGGCGGCCTGGCCGAAGACGGCGGGCCCGTACCCCTTCAGGACGTTGATCCTGAGGTTCGCGTGGACCGCGAGGAGGTTGAAGCAGAGCAGAACCGGCAGCAGCACGGTGGCGGAGGAGGAGCGCAGGAGCGTCCACGGCTTCACGGCTCAGACCTCCTGTCCGACGAGCCGCCCGTAGGCGGCCTCCGCCCGCTCCCGCCCGCCGGCGGCGCCGGCCGGGGCGAGGGTGAGGAAGTCGGCCGGGCCGCCCTGGAACCGTACGGCGCCGCGGTCGAGCACCACGACCTGCTGGTACAGCTCGGAGAGGTCCTCGGTCTGGTGCGTGGACACCAGCACCTGGACCGGTCCCGACAGTTCCGCCACCAGGTCGCGGAAGACCTGCCGTTGCGTCGGGTCCAGCCCGGCGGTGGGCTCGTCCATCAGGATCAGCTCGCTGTCGTGGGTGAGGGCCCCGGCGATGCCCATGCGGCGCAGCTGGCCGCCGCTGACCTGGTGGCTCTTGCGGCCGGCGAGGGGTGTCAGGCCGACGCGCGCGAGCGCTTCGGCGGAAGCCTCCCAGGCCGCGGCGCGGGGCATGCCCTTGAGCCAGCCCGCGTACGCGACCTGCTCGCGGACGGTGAGTCCGGGCACGGGCGTGATGTGCTGCGGGATCCAGGCGACCCGTCTGCGGTACCCGGCCAGCCCGCGCCGCCGGTCGGGGCGGCTGCGGCCGAAGGCCACCGTGCCGGCGGCCGGGCGCAGCCGGGAGGCGGCCAGTCCCATCAGGGTCGACTTGCCGGCTCCGTTGGGGCCGAGCAGCACGGTGGCCGGGGCGTCGACCGTCAGGTCGAACGCGTCGAGCACCGGGGCCTGCCGGCCGTAGCGGAACCTCACACCATCGAAGACGAGAGCCATGGAGCGACGCGCAATCCGCCGTCCTCCGGGGGAACGGCTTGTTCTCGGGGGCAGCGTGGCGGAGGGGACGAGGCCCCGCCGAAGACTCGAACGCTAGTGCCGGAAGGGGCCATTCCCAGCAAACCGCCCCCAACCTGGCCTGAACGCGCCGCTGGCCGGAACCATGGTCCTGGCAGGGCCAGGCTGCGTACCGGGGGCGCGGGTCACAATCGGGGGCATGACCGTGAACCCGTCGGCGGGCGCCGCCGCGACCAGCCTGGGCGACTTCCTGCGCACCCGCCGCTCCCGTCTGACGCCCGAGGACGTCGCGCTGCACGACTACGGGGGCCGGCGCCGGGTCGCCGGGCTGCGGCGGGAGGAGATCGCGCGGCTCGCCGGGGTGAGCGTGGAGTACTACACGCGGATGGAACAGGGCCGGGTGCCCAACCCCTCGGCGGGGATCCTCGACGCACTCGCCCGGGCGCTGCAGCTGAGCGGGGACGGGACCCGGCACCTGCACCAGCTCGCCCGGCCGGCCCGCCGGGAAGCCGGTGGGGCGGCCGGGCGGGAGGGTGAGGAGACCCAGCGGGTGCGGCCGATCCTGCGGCTACTGCTCGGCGAACTGCGCGACGTGCCGGCGATGGTGATGGGCCGCCGGATGGACGTCCTGGCCCTGAACGCGGCCGGGCGCGCCCTGCTCGGCGACTTCGGCGCCCCGGACGGGCCGGGCGGCGGGCCGGGTGGGGGGCCGGGTGGGGGGCCGGGTGGGGGGCCGGGTGGGGGGAACATCGCGCGGACCACCTTCCTCGACCCGGCGGCGCGCGAGCTCTACGCGGACTGGACCGGCTGCGCCCGCGAGAACGTGGCCTACCTGCACCTGGAGGCCGGGCGCCGGCCTCAGGACCCGGAACTGGCGCGGCTGATCGGTGAGTTGTCGATGCGCAGTGCGGAGTTCCGCCGCTGGTGGGCGGAGCACCCCGTGCAGGACAAGACCTCGGGCCGCAAGCGCTTCCGCCACCCGGTCGTCGGTGAGCTGGAGCTGTCGTACGAGACCCTCCGCGCGGCCGACGACCCCGACCAGGCCCTCATCACCTACACCGCCGAACCCGGCACCCCCGACCACGACGCCCTGCGCATGCTGCTCGCCTGGTCGGCGTCGTCGGGCTGACCGCCGGAGCGCGGTCAGCCGGCCGTGGGCGGGCCGAGGTAGGTGCCGCCGGAGACGTCGATGGTCTGGCCGGTCACCCAGCGTCCCCGCGGGCCGGCCAGGAACCCGACGGCGTCCGCGATGTCCTCCGGCTCGCCGACCCGGCCGAGGGCGGTCATCGCCTCCAGCCCGGCGACCGCTTCGGGGACGTCCAGGTAGGCGGCGATCATGTCGGTCCGCACCACGCCGGCGGCGACCGTGTTCACCGTGATGCCGCGCGGGCCCAACTCATGGGCGAGGGAGGGGGCGAGGGCGGCCAGGGCGGCCTTGGTGACGGTGTAGCCGATCTGGACGGGGCTGGCGATACGGGTGGCGGCGGAGCCCATGTTGACGATCCGGCCGCCGTCCCTCAGCAGCGGGAGGGCGCGCTGGACCACGAAGAGGGGGGTGCTCACGTTGACCGCGAGGAGCTGGTCGAACTCCTCCTCGGTCAGCCGGCCGATCGGACTGACGGAGTGGATGCCGGCGTTGTTGACCAGGATGTCCAGGCCGTCCGCGCCGTGTTCCGCGAGCCCCGTGGCGAGCCCTTCGAACAGCCGGTCCAGCGCGCCGCTCTCGCCGAAGCGGGCCCGCACGGCGAAGGCCCGGCCGCCGGCGCCGGATATCCGCGCCACCGTCTCGGCGGCGGCCGCCTCGTTGCCGCCGTAGTGGACCGCGACCAGCGCTCCGTCGGCGGCGAGGCGCAGCGCGACCGCGCGCCCGATCCCGCGCGAGCCGCCGGTCACCAGTGCGGTACGGCCGTCCAGTTCGCCCATCGTCGCCTCGTTCCTGTGTGGGGCCACGGTCTCGGCCGCGGCCGGGAGCGTTCAGGGTAGGCGTGCGGGGCCCTGCCCGGGGTCGCGGGGCAGGGCGGTTTTCCGTCAGGCGCGGACCCAGAGGACGATGACGTCCTGGCGGTCGGAGCTGAGGGGCTCGCAGAGGAAGATCGGGCCCCAGACCTGGTAGCCGGCCTTGCCGGTGGCCTGGCAGTCGGCGTACGACGTGTGGTGGCTGCGGGCGTACCACCCGGGGCCGGGGGCGGCTTCGGCGGTGCCGGCCATGCCGAGCGCCAGGGCTCCGGCGGTGGCGGCGGTGGCGAGGGCGGCTGCTGCGCGGCGGTACATGGCATGTCCTCCTGGGAATGCCGGGAAGTCGGAGTCCCGGCGGAACGGCGGTGCGGCGGAACGGCGGTGCGGTGCGATGCGATGCGGTACGTGCGGCTGCGCAGCCGAAAGCGAACGTACCGGTGGCGAGAAGGGCACACAATAGGTCTAGGCCAATACGGCCGAGCGTCCCACATACCGGTCAGCGGACGCGCGGCACGGGCGTCAAGAAATTCTTGACAAGTGCGGCGCGTCAAGGTTTCCTTGACGCATGTCGATCTTGAAGTCGAAGGCGTCGCGGTCCACTTCCGCCGACGCGTCCCTGGCCGCCGTACTGCCCCTCGCCGCCATCCTCCCGGCCCTCGCCGTGCTGTTCGGCGACCGGATCGGGGGGCTCGCCTCCGGCGCCCTCGTGGTGCTGGGGCTGGTGCTCGTCGCCCGGGCCGGCGCCCTGGTCGCCGCCGGGGCGGCGGAGCGTGAGGACCGTGACGAGGCCGTGCTCGACGGGCTCGAGCCGCTGCACGGGCTGCACCGGTGAGCGCCGCGCCGACGGGTGACGGGCCGCTGCTGGAGCCGGCCGAAATGGACCGGATCCGGGAAGGGATCGCCTCGGCCGTGCTCGGGGCGCCCGAGGGACTCGCCGAGTCGCTCGAGCACGATCCGCACGGGTACCTGCGCCTGCTGGACGCCTCGCGCGTCGGTGCCGAGGAGGCGAGCCGGCTGCTGCGCGAGGCGGTCCAGGGTGCCAGGGCCGCGGGCCACAGCTGGGACACCGTGGGCCGGGTGCTGGGGGTGAGCCGTCAGGCCGCCCAGCAGCGGTTCGCCAGCAAGGCCGCGGCCGCACCGGCCGCCGCGGGGCCGGGCGCGCCGAAGCGGCGCACGCTCGGCGGGCTGACCGCGTTCAACGAGATGGCCGCCCTGGAGGAGGCCGGACGGGACGGCTGGCACATGGTCGGCTACGGGCCCTTCTTCCACGAGGTCGAGGCGTCGGGCCACCCCTGGGAGCACTGCCGCGTCACCCTCCCCTCCACTGCGCGGCACCGGCGGATGGAGTCGGAAGGGTGGGTCCCGGTGGGTGCGGGGTGGTTCCCGTGGCGGTACTACAAGCGGCCCGTGCGCCCGGTCGGCTGACGGACCGGGCGGGCGGACCTGACCGGCGGACCTGACCGGCGGACCTGACCGGCGGAAATTCCGTGCCCGGTGCTCGGCGGGCGGAGCAGAATCAGGCCATGGCGGACATCGGGGAGTTCAGGGAAGCGGTGGCCAGGGCGGTGGCCGGCGGGGACGGGAGCGGCCTCGCGGAGGCGGCCTCGGGGGTGCGGGGCGTGGTGCTGGTGGAGGGGCCCAGCGACCTCGCCGCGCTGGAGGCCCTGACCGGGCGGCTCGGCCGGGACCTGGGGGCCGAAGGGGTCTGCGTGCTGTCCATGGGCGGGGCGATGAACGTCGGACGGCACGCCGGGCTGCTGGGGCCGCCGGGGCTGGGGCTGCGCCTCACCGGGCTGTGCGACGAGCGGGAACGGCCCTTCTACGACCGCGCGCTGGAGCGCGCCGGGGCGCCCGGCCGGGAGGTCTTCGTCTGTGTGAAGGACCTCGAGGAGGAGCTGATCCGGGCGCTGGGGGTGGCGCGGGTCGAGGAGATCGTCGAGGCCGAGGGCGAGCTCACGCCCTGGCGGACCTTCACGCGCCAGCCCGCACAGCGGGGGCGGAGCCCGCAGGACCGGATGCGGCGGTTCCTCGGCACGAAGAAGGGGCGCAAGATCCGTTACGGACAGCTCCTGGCCGGGGCCCTCGATCCCGCGCAGCTGCCCGGCCCCCTGGACGCGCTGCTCGGGCGGCTGTAGCCGGCCGCGGCCGGCCGCGACCGCCCGGGCGGGACCGGGCGGGGTCAGCGGTCGTCGTGGAGTTCCTGGTGCATCTGGGGCTGGTCGTCCTGGCGCCGAGGAGATCGCCGCTGACAGGGCCGCCGGCCCGCGAGAGGGGCCCGTCGTCGGCGCTAGTCCACCCGCAGGGCCGCCAGGCGTTCGGCGAAGGGGGTGAGGGTGGCGGCGGCCGTGGGCGGGAGGGAGGTGATCGCGCCGGTCGGGGAGCGGGGCGCGGCCACCGCGGCGGTGGTGTCCACGTCCGGGGCGGAGGCGGCCGCCGGGTGGGCGGCGGCGGGCAGGGAGCGGGCCAGTTCGGTACCCGCGCGGGTGATGCGGCCGGCCAGGCCGTCCTCGCCCCAGTCCTCGGAGGCGGCGTAGACGG
The DNA here is from genome assembly GCF_042884105.1 of Streptomyces sp. NPDC058157. Classification (NCBI taxonomy): domain Bacteria; kingdom Bacillati; phylum Actinomycetota; class Actinomycetes; order Kitasatosporales; family Streptomycetaceae; genus Streptomyces; species Streptomyces sp. NPDC058157. The sequence goes on along the minus strand of NZ_JBHVUQ010000033.1, from coordinate 2,698 downwards.
CGGTGGGCAGGACGAGGGCGCGCAGGTAGGAGAACAGGGGGCGCAGGGCGTGTTCGGTGACCAGGGAGTGGCGGGCGGTGCCGCCGGTCGCGCCGAGGAGCACGGGGGTGCCGGTGAGGGCGTCCTTGTCGAGGAGGTCGAAGAAGGACTTGAACAGGCCGCTGTAGGAGCCGGCGAAGACCGGGGTGACGGCGATCAGGGCGTCCGCGGCCGCCACCGCGTCGAGGGCGGCGGCCAGGCGGGCGGGCGGGAATCCGGCGGTGAGGTGCTGGGCGATCTCGGTGGCGAGGTCGCGCACTTCGACGACCTGGACCTCGAGGTCCGGGCGGCCGGGGCCGGCGGCCGCGAGGGTCGCGGCCGTGAGGCGGTCGGCGAGCAGGCGGGTCGACGAGGGGGAGCTCAGGCCGGCGGAGACGACGACGAGCTTCATGCGCGGGTCTCCTCCTTCGGGGTGGCCGCGGCGGCCGCGACGCGGGCCGCGTGGGTGGGGGCGTCCGGGACGCCGGCGGGGCGGAGGTTCGCGAACTCCTTGCGCAGGACCGGGACGACCTCCTCGCCGAGGAGGTCGAGCTGCTCCAGGACGGTCTTCAGGGGCAGCCCGGCGTGGTCGACCAGGAACAGCTGGCGCTGGTAGTCGCCGGCGTAGTCGCGGAAGGCCAGGGTGCGTTCGATCACCTGCTGCAACGAGCCGACGGTGAGGGGGGTCTGGGAGGTGAACTCCTCCAGGGAGGGGCCGTGGCCGTACACGGGGGCGTTGTCGAAGTACGGGCGGAACTCGCGGACGGCGTCCTGGGAGTTCCTGCGCATGAAGACCTGGCCGCCGAGGCCGACGACGGCCTGCTCGGGGGTGCCGTGGCCGTAGTGGGCGTAGCGCTCGCGGTACAGCTCGACCATCTGCCGGGTGTGGGAGGCGGGCCAGAAGATGTTGTTGTGGAAGAAGCCGTCGCCGTAGTAGGCGGCCTGTTCGGCGATCTCGGGCGAGCGGATGGAGCCGTGCCAGACGAAGGGGGCGACGCCGTCGAGGGGGCGGGGGGTGGCGGTGAAGGACTGCAGGGGCGTGCGGAACTTGCCCTTCCAGGTGACGGTGTCCTCGTCCCACAGGCGGCGCAGGAGGGCGTAGTTCTCGATGGCGAGGTCGATGCCGTCGCGGATGTCCTTGCCGAACCAGGGGTAGACCGGGCCGGTGTTGCCGCGGCCCAGCATCAGGTCGACGCGGCCGTCGGCGACGTGCTGGAGCATCGCGAAGTCCTCGGCGATCTTCACCGGGTCGTTGGTGGTGATCAGCGTCGTGGAAGTGGAGAGGATCAGGTTCTCGGTGCGCGCGGCGATGTAGCCGAGCAGGGTGGTCGGCGAGGAGGGGACGAACGGCGGGTTGTGGTGCTCGCCGGTGGCGAAGACGTCGAGACCGACCTCCTCGGCCTTCTGCGCGATGGCGAGCATGGCCTTGATGCGCTCGTGTTCGCCGGGTGCGCGTCCGGTCGTGGGGTCGGTGGTGATGTCGCCGACGGTGAAGATCCCGAACTGCATGGCTCCCCTTCCAGGGTTGTTGAGAATTCAACTATACCCGGGAACCGAGGGTGTCGCCGGGGTATTCCCGGGGACGGCGGTAGGGTGCGGGGCGTGTCCGGGACTGAGCGTGATCTCGTCGGTTACGGGGCCCTGCCGCCGCACGCGGGGTGGCCCGGTGGGGCGCGGGTGGCCGTGAGCCTCGTGCTGAACTACGAGGAGGGCGCCGAGCGCAGCGTCCTCGACGGGGACGCGGGCTCCGAGGGGTACCTGCACGAGATCGTGGGCGCGCCGCCGGTGGAGGGCGGGCGGGACCTGAACGCCGAGTCGATGTTCGCCTACGGGGCCCGGGCCGGGTTCTGGCGGGTGCACCGGACCGTCTCCGCGCACGCCGCGCCGCTCACCGTGTTCGCCGTCGGTCAGGCCCTGGAGCGCAATCCCGGCGCGGCGCGGGCGATGGGGGCCGCGGGGTGGGAGGTGGCCGGTCACGGATGGCGGTGGACCGACTACCGCGAGGTGCCGGAGGAGGTCGAGCGGGCCGACATCGCGCGGACGGCCGCGACCATCGAGAGGCTCGTGGGGCGCCGGCCCGTGGGCTGGTACACCGGGCGGACCAGCGCCCGGACGCGGCGGCTCGTGGCGGAGGAGGGCGGGTTCCTGTACGACTCCGACGACTACTCCGACGACCTGCCGTTCTACGTCGCGGAGGGCGGGCGGCAGCACCTCGTGGTGCCGTACGGCCTCGACGCCAACGACTTCAAGTTCCTGATCGTGCACGGGTTCACCACCGCGGACGACATGCTCGCGTACCTGGTCGACACCTACGACACGCTGCACGCGGAGGGGGCCGACCGGCCGCGGATGATGAGCGTCGGCCTGCACGGCCGGATCATCGGGCGGCCCGGGCGGATCCGGGCCCTCGACGGCTTCCTGCGGCACGTCGCGCAGTTGGGCGGGGGGTGGGTCGCCACACGCGAGCAGATCGCGCGGCACTGGCTCGCCGCGCATCCCCCGGCCTGAGCCCCGGGCGCGGCGCGCCGGTGCCGGTGCCGGTGCCCTGGTGACGGGGCGCCGGCAGCGGGGTCACCGGGGAGGGCCGGCCCTCAGCGGGCGGCCGCCGGGGCCGGGGCGGCGGGGGCCGGGGCTGCGGAGGCCGGGGCCGGCACGGGGACTGCCGGGGCCGGGACTACGG
>NZ_JBHVUQ010000032.1:0-55561 GCF_042884105.1 Streptomyces sp. NPDC058157 | reverse complement strand
AGCACCCCCTACCCGTTCACCGCAGTGGTCGGCCAGTCCGACCTGCGGCTGGCGCTCCTGCTCAACGCCGTGAGCCCGGCGGTCGGCGGTGTGCTCGTGCGCGGTGAGAAGGGCACCGCCAAGTCCACCGCCGTCCGCGCGCTGTCCGCCCTGCTCCCCCACGTGGACGTCGTCCCCGGCTGCCGGTTCTCGTGCGCGCCCGCCGCCCCGGACCCGGCCTGCCCGGACGGCCCGCACGAGAGCGGCCCCGGCACCGACCGCCCGGCGCGGATGGTCGAACTGCCCGTCGGCGCCTCCGAGGACCGCCTCGTCGGCGCCCTCGACATCGAACGGGCCCTCGCCGAGGGCGTGAAGGCCTTCGAGCCGGGCCTGCTCGCCGACGCGCACCGCGGGATCCTCTACGTGGACGAGGTCAACCTCCTCCACGACCACCTGATCGACCTGCTCCTCGACGCCGCCGCGATGGGCGCCTCGTACGTGGAGCGCGAGGGCGTCTCCGTGCGGCACGCCGCCCGCTTCCTCCTCGTCGGCACCATGAACCCCGAGGAGGGCGAGCTGCGCCCGCAGCTCCTCGACCGGTTCGGGCTGACCGTCGAGGTCGCGGCCTCCCGGGAGCCCGCGCAGCGCGTCGAGGTGGTGCGCCGCCGGCTCGCGTACGAGGACGACCCCGCCGGCTTCGCCGCCCGCTGGGCCGGGGACGAGAGCGAGGTGCGCGCCCGGGTGGTGGCCGCGCGGGCGCTGCTCCCGCAGGTGGCGCTCGGGGACACCGCGCTGCTCCAGATCGCCGCCACCTGCGCCGGCTTCGAGGTCGACGGGATGCGCGCCGACATCGTGATGGCCCGTACGGCGACCGCCCTGGCGGCCTGGGCCGGACGGACCTGCGTCCTCAAGGAGGACGTCCGGCAGGCGGCGCTGCTCGCGCTGCCGCACCGGCGCCGCCGCAACCCGTTCGACGCGCCCGGCCTGGACGAGGACAAGCTCGACGAGATCCTGGACGGCTTCCCCGACGAGGAGCCGGAGCCCGACCCGGAGCCGGAGGGCCCGGACGGCGACGGCGGGGGCGGCCCGGACGGCGACGGCGGGGGCGGGGGCGACGGCGGCGGAGTGCCCCCGCAGGGCGGCGGTCCCGAGACCGGGCACGCGCCCGACGCGCCCGAAGCTCCGGAGCCGCAGGAGGCCCCCGAGGCCCAGCCCTCCGCCCCCCGGGGCGGAGCGGGCGGGGCCGAACAGGCCGCCGTGGCGGCCGCCGAGCCGTTCCGCACCAAGATGCTGAGCGTGCCCGGCCTCGGCGAGGGCGCGGCGGGCCGGCGCTCGCGGGCCCGTACCGCGCACGGCCGCACCACCGGCGCCCAGCGCCCCCGCGGCCAGCTGACGAAGCTGCACCTGGCGGCCACCGTGCACGCCGCCGCCCCGCACCAGAAGGCGCGCGGCCGCTCCGGCCCCGGCCTCGTCGTGCGCAAGGACGACCTGCGCCAGGCGACCCGGGAGGGCCGCGAGGGCAACCTCGTGCTGTTCTGCGTCGACGCCTCCGGCTCGATGGCCGCCCGGCAGCGCATGAGCGCGGTCAAGGGCGCGGTGCTGTCGCTGCTGCTGGACGCCTACCAGCGCCGGGACAAGGTCGGCCTGGTCACCTTCCGCGGGGCCGGCGCCGAACTGGCGCTCCCGCCCACCTCCTCGGTGGACGCGGCCGCCGCCCGGCTGGAGAAGCTGCCGACCGGCGGCCGCACCCCGCTCGGCCCGGGCCTGCTCAAGGCGCACGAGGTGCTGCGCATCGAGCGGCTGCGGGACCCCTCCCGGCGTCCGCTGCTGGTGGTCGTCACCGACGGGCGGGCCACCTCGGCCGGGGCCGTCGGCGGCGACCCGCGCGAGCTGTCGGGGCGCAGCGCCCGGCTGCTGGCCGCCGAGGGCGTCGCCTCGGTGGTCGTGGACTGCGAGTCGGGGCCGGTGCGGCTGGGGCTCGCGGGGGCGCTGGCCGCCGATCTGGGCGCGACCGCCGTGACCCTCGACGGACTGCGGGCCGACTCGCTGGCCGGGCTCGTCAAGAACGTACGTACCCACGAAACCTCAAGGAGGGCCGCCTGATGCCGCAGGGACAGCCGACCACCGTTCCCGACGACGGGCTCACGACGCGCCAGCGCCGCAACCGTCCGCTCGTCTTCGTCCACACCGGCCCGGGCAAGGGCAAGTCGACGGCCGCGTTCGGGCTGGCGCTGCGCGCCTGGAACCAGGGCTGGCCGATCGGGGTGTTCCAGTTCGTCAAGTCGGCGAAGTGGAAGGTCGGCGAGGAGAACGCGCTGAAGGTGCTGGGCGCCTCCGGTGAGGGCGGCTCCGTCGTCTGGCACAAGATGGGCGAGGGCTGGTCCTGGGTCCAGCGCGACGCGCAGCTCGACAACGAGCAGGCGGCCAAGGAGGGCTGGGAGCAGGTCAAGCGCGACCTGGCCGCCGAGACGCACAAGCTGTACGTGCTGGACGAGTTCGCCTACCCGATGCACTGGGGCTGGATCGACGTGGACGAGGTGATCGAGGTGCTCCGGAACCGGCCCGGTACCCAGCACGTGGTCATCACCGGCCGCAACGCCCCCGAGAAGCTGCTGGAGTTCGCGGACCTGGTCACCGAGATGACCAAGGTCAAGCACCCGATGGACGCCGGCCAGAAGGGCCAGAAGGGCATCGAGTGGTGACCTCGTCCACTGTGCCGCGGCTGGTCATCGCCGCGCCGTCCTCCGGCAGCGGCAAGACCACCGTGGCGACGGGCCTGATGGCGGCCTTCGCGGAGCGCGGCCTGGCCGTGTCCCCGCACAAGGCCGGGCCCGACTACATCGACCCCGGCTACCACGCGCTGGCCACGGGCCGGCCGGGGCGCAACCTCGACGCGTTCATGTGCGGGCCGGAGCTGGTGGCCCCGCTGTTCGCGCACGGGGCCGCCGGGTGCGACCTCGCGGTGGTCGAGGGCGTGATGGGGCTCTACGACGGGGCGGCCGGGCGGGGCGAGCTGGCGTCGACGGCGCAGGTGGCGAAGCTGCTGCGGGCGCCGGTGGTGCTGGTGGTCGACGCCTCCTCGCAGTCCCGGTCGGTGGCGGCGCTGGTGCACGGCTTCGCCTCGTTCGACCCCCAGGTGCGCCTGGGCGGGGTGATCCTGAACAAGGTCGGCTCCGACCGGCACGAGGTCATGCTGCGGGAGGCCCTGGAGGAGGCCGGCATGCCGGTCCTCGGCGTCCTGCGGCGGGCTCCGCAGGTGGCGACCCCGTCCCGGCACCTGGGCCTGGTCCCGGTGGCGGAACGGCGGGCCGACGCACTGGCGTCGGTGGCGGCCCTGGCGGACCAGGTCCGCGCGGGCTGCGACCTGGACGCCCTGCTGGCGCTGGCCCGGTCCGCCCCGGCGCTTGCGTGCGAGCCGTGGTCGCCGGAGGCGGCTGCACTCCCCCACCCCGCCCCTTCCCGAAACCGGGCGCTGCCCGGACCCGGTCCGTACGGCCGCCCCCTCATCGCCGTCGCCGGAGGCCCCGCGTTCACCTTCTCCTACGCCGAGCACGCCGAGCTGCTGCGCGCCGCCGGGGCGGACGTCGTCACGTTCGACCCGCTCAAGGACGAGGCCCTGCCGCCCGGCACCGCCGGCCTCGTGATCGGCGGCGGCTTCCCCGAGGTGTACGCCCCGGAGCTCTCGGAGAACGCCCCGCTCCGCGCGGCCGTCGCCGCCTTCGCCGCGGCCGGCGGGCCGGTCGCGGCGGAGTGCGCCGGGCTGCTGTACCTGGCGCGTTCCCTGGACGGGAAGCCCATGTGCGGGGTGCTCGACGCCGACGCCCGGATGTCGGAGCGGCTCACGCTCGGCTACCGGGAGGCGGTGGCGGTGTCGGACAGCCCGCTCGCGGCGGCCGGCACCCGGCTGCGGGGCCACGAGTTCCACCGGACGCTGGTCGAGCCCGCCGCCGGACCGGCTCCGGCCTGGGGGTTCACGCATCCCGAGCGCCGTGTCGAGGGCTTCGTCCAGGGCGGCGTGCACGCCAGCTACCTGCACACGCACTGGGCGGCGCAGCCGTCCGTGGCGTCGCGGTTCGCGGCGGCCGCCGCGGGCTTCGCGGCAGCCGGCCGGTGACGACCGCCGGACCGGTCCGGTCAGTCCGCGAGGCCGACCACGAGCCAGATCCCGGCCACCCCGCCCACCGTGCACATCAGCGTGGACAGGGCGGGGTGCTCGTGGTGCGCCTCGGGCAGGATCTCGGCGGCCGCCAGGTACAGCAGCGCCCCTCCGAAGAACCCGAGATACGCCCCCAGCGGTTCCTCCGGAAGGGTGAACAGCGCGGTGGACGCGGCGCCCACGACGGGCGCCGCGGCGTCCGCGAAGAGCATCATCAGCGCCTTGCGACGGGCGTTCCCGTACAGCGTGGTGAGGGTGTAGGTGTTGAACCCGTCGGCGAAGTCGTGCGTGATGACGGCCAGCGCGACGGCCACGCCCATCCCGCCGCCGACCTGGAAGGCGACGCCGAGGGCCACGCCGTCGGCGAGGCTGTGGCCGACCATAGCCGCGGCGGCGGTGAGCCCGACCTGCGGCACGCGGCCGCCGTGGTCGTGCCCGTGACCTGCGCCGTTGCTCCCGCCGTGCGAGGCCTGCCGGACGGCGAGCAGGCGTTCCACCAGATGGGCGGCGAGGAACCCGGCCACGAACAGCAGCAGGGCGAGCGGGACCCCGAAGACGTCCCGGCCGGCGGCGTGCAGGGCCTCCGGGAGCAGGTCCAGGCCCACGACGCCGAGCATCAGCCCGCCGGCCAGGCCGAGGACCAGGTGGCGGCGGTCGGTGACGCGTTGCGCCGTCCAGCCGCCCGCCAGCGTCATCAGGAACGCGCCCAGAGCCACGATCACCGCCATGTGCCCCTGGATACCGACTGGCGGCGCCGCGCGCACTTCCGCCGCGCGGGTGGCGGACGTCACCGTGATGACGACAGACGACAGACGACGGACACCAGTACGGAGGGAGGACCCCGGTGGGCGAGTACGTGACGCGGCTGGTGGTCGGGGTCGGCGGACGCGCGGGGGTTTCCGTGGCGGAGGTCTGCGCGCTGGTCGAGGAGACCCTGCGCGGGGCCGGGCTGTCCGCCGCGGCGGTGACGGCGCTGGCCACGGTGGACTCGAAGATCCGGGAGCCCGGGATCGCGGGTGCGGCGGAACGTTTCGGCGTGCCGTTGGTGGGCTATCCCGCCGAGGAGCTCGCGCGGATCCCCGTCCCGCACCCCTCGCCGGCCGTGCGCGAGGCGGCGGGGACCGCCTCGGTGGCGGAGGCGGCGGCGCTGGCGGGCGGCGGGGAGCTCCTCGTGCCCAAGCGGCGTTCGGTGGCGGCGACCTGCGCGGTGGCCACCGTCGAGGAGCACGACCTGCGCCACCACGGGGACGCGGAGGTGGCCGACGCGGGCGACGGGCTCGTGGACCTCGCGGTGAACGTGCGCTCGGACACCCCGCCGGAGTGGCTCAAGCGGCGGATCGCGGCCTCCCTCGGGGAGCTCGCCGCCTACCCGGACGGCCGGGCGGCCCGGGCGGCGGTGGCGCGGCGGCACGGGCTGCCGGTCGAACGGGTCCTGCTGACGGCGGGGGCGGCGGAGGCGTTCGTGCTGATCGCGCGGGCGCTGGACGCGGAGCGGCCGGTGGTGGTGCACCCGCAGTTCACCGAGCCGGAGGCGGCCCTGCGGGACGCCGGGCACCGGGTGGAGCGGGTGCTGCTGCGGCCCGAGGACGGGTTCCGGCTGGACCCGGGGGCGGTGCCGGAGGAGGCGGACCTGGTGGTGGTGGGCAACCCCACCAACCCGACGTCGGTCCTGCACCCGGCGGCGACGCTGGCCGCGCTGGCCCGGCCGGGGCGGACCCTGGTGGTGGACGAGGCCTTCATGGACGCCGTCCCGGGCGAACGGGAGGCACTGGCGGGGCGGATGGACGTGCCGGGGCTGGTGGTGCTGCGGAGCCTGACGAAGACGTGGGGGCTGGCGGGGCTGCGGATCGGCTACGTGCTGGCCGAGCCGGAGGTGATCGCGAAGCTGGCGGCGGCGCAGCCGCTGTGGCCGGTGTCGACCCCGGCGCTGGTGGCGGCGGAGGCGTGTGTGGCACCGGAGGCGCTGGAGGAGGCGGAGGCGGCGGCCCGCCGGATCACGGTGGACCGGGCGCACCTGCTGGCGGGGCTGGCGGAGTTCGAGGAGGTCACCGTCTGCGGGGTGGCCGAGGGCCCGTTCGTCCTGGTCCGCGTCCCCGGTGCGACGGAGGTCCGGACCCGCCTGCGGGCCCTGGGCTTCGCGGTGCGGCGGGGCGACACGTTCCCGGGGCTGGACGGCTCGTGGCTGCGCCTGGCCGTCCGCGACCGGGCGACGACGGGCCGCCTGCTCCAGGCCCTGGACCACGCCCTCGCGCTGGCCGCGCCGTAACAGGGGGCGGGGTCCCGGCGCGGCCCGGCGTCGGCCGCGGCCGGATCGCGCGCCGCGCATTCCGGCCCGCGCCGATGGCACCTCCCCGCGGTGACCGGGGGAGGCAGGGCGGTGGGGGGCCGGCCCGGCAGGACCCGGCCGCGCCGTCCGCACCTCCTGCGCGGCAGGGGGCGGCGACGGCGGCGGGGTGCCGGCCGCCGAGCAGGTCGTGTCCGCCCGGGTGGACCAGGAGGTCACCTCGGCCGTGCTGTCGCGTGGCGCGGCCGGCCAGGGGCTGACGCACGCGACCCGCTGACGGCCTGCGGGGTCACGAGCTGCGGCCGCGCCGGGTCAGGACGAGGGCGCCCGCGCCGGCGCCGAGCAGGAGCAGCGCGCCGCCCGCGACCCACGGGGTGACCGAAGCGGCGCCGGTCTCGGCGAGGTTGCCCTGGGTGGAGCCCGTCAGGGCGGTCTGGGGCTTGACGTCCGGCTTGGCGTCCGGCTTGGCGTCCGGCTTGGCGTCCGGCTTGGCGTCCGGCTTGGCGGCGGGGGTCGCGGCCGTCTTCGGGGACTCGCAGTGCGCCTCGGCCAGGACCACCTCGCCCTCGACCTGGGCCACGTTGAGGTTCAGCGGGTTCACCGACACCTTGAGGCGGAGCGCGGCGGCCGCGGCGGTGGTGGAGGTGGTCTGCGTGCCGGAGAGCTCCAGGGAGACCGAGCCCACGCCCGGGACCTCGATCTTGGTGGGGCCGCCGGCGGTCAGGGTGACCTTCTTGCCGAGGGCGGTGACGGTGCCGAGGACGTTGCTGGTGGCGACCGGCTTCGCGCCGGCCTCGCAGTCGGCCTTGGACGTGACCTTCTCGACCTCGACGAGGGAGAGCGCCGGCAGGCCCGGGACGTGGACGCGGGCGTGGGCGAGGTTCGCCTCGGCGCGGGCGCCGTTGCGGTCGGCGGTCGCCTTGGCGGTGGCGACGTCCGCCGTGAGCACGTTCACCGGGCGGCCCTGCTCGGCCCCGTCGAGGGTCACGGTGAGGGCCGTCTTCTCGGCCGTGGCCGGGGCGCTGACCTCGTTGAGGGTGGCCTTCAGCGGGATGTCCACGGTCTTGTTGAGGAGGCCGACCTCCAGTCCGGTCCGCAGGACGACGGCGCCGGAAGTGCCCTGGCCGCCGCCGCCGTTGCCGCCGTCCGTGGCGAGGGCGGGCGGTGCGGCGAGCAGGGCCACCGCCCCCGTGGCGAGCAGAACGGCCGCGGGCAGACGGAAGGTGTTGCTGTTCAAGGTGGTGGAACCCCCGGGGAGTTGGGTGCCGTCGCGGGCGCCAATGGGGGACATCGCACGCGCCGACGGCTTCGACGCTCGAAATCTTTACGCACTGTGAGTGAACGGGCAGCCACCTGGCGTGAGTTCACCCCAACGGGTGGTTTCCATGCGTGTATTCGATTTGTGGCGCCTCATACGGCACACGAGTTCCCTCACGCACCGCCCCGGCCGGTGGAACCGCCGGTTTCGGACAGCGATAACGACAGCCGGGGCGGACGCGTTACGACGCGTCAACCCCGCGCCGACACGGCGCCGTCGCCGCTCAGGCGCGGACCGTCCCGTTCACGACGACGCGCTCCGGCCGGGCCAGCACGCGTACGTCCTCGCGCGGGTCGGAGCCGTAGACCACCAGGTCGGCGGGGGCGCCCTCGGTCAGCCCGGGCCTGCCGAGCCACTCGCGGGCCGCCCAGGCCGTCGCCGAGAGGGCGTCGAGCGCCGGGATCCCGGCCTTGACGAGCTCCTGCACCTCGGCGGCGACCAGGCCGTGCGGCAGGGAGCCGCCCGCGTCGGTGCCGACGTACACCCCGATGCCCGCGTCCCAGGCGGCGCGCACGGTGTCGTAGCGCCGCTCGTGGAGCCTGCGCATGTGTGCCGACCAGCGGGGGAACTTGGCCTCGCCGCCCGCCGCCAGCTTCGGGAAGGTGGCGATGTTGACGAGGGTGGGGACGATCGCGACACCGCGCTCGGCGAAGAGGGGGATGGTGTCCTCGGTCAGCCCGGTGGCGTGCTCGACGCAGTCGATGCCCGCCTCGACCAGGTCGCGCAGCGAGTCCTCCGCGAAGCAGTGCGCGGTGACCCGGGCGCCCAGCCGGTGGGCCTCGGCGATGGCCGCCTCCACCTCGGCGCGCGGCCAGCAGGCCGTCAGGTCGCCCGCCTCGCGGTCGATCCAGTCGCCGACCAGCTTGACCCAGCCGTCGCCGCGCCGGGCCTCCCGGCCGACGTACTCGACGAGCTGGGGCGGCTCGATCTCGTGCGCGTAGTTGCGGATGTAGCGGCGGGTGCGGGCGATGTGCCGGCCGGCCCGGATGACCTTCGGGAGGTCCTCGCGGTCGTCGATCCAGCGGGTGTCGGAGGGGGAGCCCGCGTCACGGATGAGCAGCGCGCCGGCGTCCCGGTCGGTGAGGGCCTGCTGTTCGGCGGTCGCGGCGTCGACCGGGCCGTGGGCGTCGAGGCCGACGTGGCAGTGGGCGTCGACCAGGCCCGGCAGGACCCAGCCGGTGACGGTGGTGACCTCGCGGGCGGCGGTCGGCCGCTCGTAGGTGATCCGTCCGCCGACGACCCAGAGCTCGTCGTGGACCTCGTGGGGCCCGGCGAGCACGCGTCCCTTCACATGGAGCACACCGCTGTGATCACTCATGCCCGCACTGTACGTGCGCGCTGGGTAGGCTCGGCCGGAGACCCCGGACGAAGAGAGCACCGCCGTGACCCACCCCCTGCTGGACCTTCCGCCGCTGACCGCCGAGCGCTTCGCCGCCGTCGAGCGGGGCGTCGCACGGCTGCTGGACACCCGGCACGACGTGGTGATCACCCAGGGCGAGGCGCTGCTGCCGCTGGAGGGCTGCATCCGCTCGGGGGCGCGGCCGGGTTCGACGGCGCTGAACGTCGTCACCGGCCCGTACGGGACCACGTTCGGCAACTGGCTGCGCGACGCCGGGGCGAAGGTGGTGGACCTGGCGGTGCCCTTCGACACGGCGGTGAGCGGGGAGCAGGTGGCCCGCGCGCTGGAGGAGCACCCGGAGATCGACTTCGTCTCGCTGGTGCACGCCGAGGCGGCCACCGGGAACACCAACCCGGTCGCGGAGATCGGCGAGGCCGTACGGGCGCACGGGGCGCTGTTCATGCTGGACGCGGTGGCCTCGGTGGGCGCCGAGCCGCTGCTGCCGGACGCGTGGGGCGTGGACCTGTGCGTGATCGGCGGGCAGAAGGCGATGGGCGGGCCGGCGGGGGTCTCGGCGGTGTCGGTGAGCGAGCGGGCGTGGGAGCGGTTCGCGGCCAACCCGGCCGCGCCCCGGCGCTCGTACCTCTCCCTGCTGGACTGGAAGGAGCGCTGGATCGACGGGGGCCGCCGGACGCTGCTGCACGCTCCGGCGCAGCTGGAGATGCTGGCGCTGGAGGCCTGCCTGGACCGGATCGCGGAGGAGGGCCTGGAGGGCGTCCTCGGCCGGCACGCGGCGGCCGCCCGGGCCACCCGCGCGGGCGCGGCCGCGCTCGGCCTGGCCCCGTGGGTCGGGGACCCGGCGCAGGCGGCCCCGGTGGCGACGACGCTGCGGGTGCCGGACGCGTCGGCGGTGGTGGCCCGGGCCCTGGCGGCGGAGGCGTCGGCCCCGCTGGCGGCGGGCGGCGGGGCGCTGGCGCAGGAGATGGTCCGGGTCAACCACTACGGCCCGGCGGCCTCGCCGGAGGCGGTCACGGCGTCGCTGCGCGCCCTGGCGTCGGCCCTGTCGGTGACGCCGGACGCGGCCGTGGAGGCGGCTTCGGCGGCCTGGTAGGGGGCGCACCACCGGGCCGGACCCGGTCCCGCCCCGGCGGCAAGCGGCTGCCGGCCGACGCACGGCGACTGCCGGCCGACGCGCGGCGGATGGCCGGGGCCCTGGCCGTCGGCCCGGTCGGCCGGGGCGGCGGTCCGCCTCGGTCCGCCCCGGCGGCGAGCGGGTGCCGGGGCGGCAAACGGGTGGCGGCGGTGGCCCTTGCCGTCGGCCCCGAGGCCCGGTCCCGCCTCGGCGGCGAGCGGGCGGCGGTCGGCGCGCGGCGGATGGCCGGGGCCCTGGCCCTCGGCCCGGTCGGCTGGGGCGGCGGTCCGCCCCGGTCCGCCCCGGCGGCGAGCGGCTGCCGGGACGGCGCGCGGTGGGTGGTGGCCGGGGCCCTGGCCGTCGGCCCCGGCGGCCGCCCGGCGGTTCTGCGCGGTGGCGGCGTCAGCCGGTCAGGGCGTCCAGCAGCCGGTCCACATCCGCCTCGGTGTTGTAGAGGTGGAACGAGGCCCGCAGCGCTCCGTCGCGGGCGGAGGTGCGGATGCCCGCGGCCTCGAGGGCGGGCTGCCGGTGGGCCAGGCCCGGGACGGAGACGATCGCGGAGTCGCCGGGCACCGGCCGGTGGCCGAGGCGGGCGAGGCCGGTCCGGTAGCGGGCGGCGAGGGCGGTGTCGTGGGCGTGGACGGCCTCGACGCCGATCCGCTCCAGCAGGGCCAGGGAGGGTTCGGCGGCGTAGTACGGGAGGAAGGCCGCCGACTCGTCGAAGCGGCGGGCGTCGGTGGCCAGTTGCCGCATCGGACCGTAGACGGCGTCCCATTTGGACTCGGCCGCCACCCAGCCCGCGTGCAGCGGCGTCAGCCCGGACTGGGCTTCCCGCGAGACCGTCAGGTAGGAGGCGCCGCGGCCGCCGAGCAGCCACTTGTAGCCGCCGGTGACCGTGTAGTCGTAGGGCGAGGCGTCGAAGGGCAGCCACCCGGCGGCCTGGGTGGCGTCCACGAGCATCCGCGCCCCGTGTGCGGCGGTCGCCGCGCGGACGGCGGCGAGGTCCGCCGCCCGGCCGTCGGCGGACTGCACGGCGGACAGTGCGACCAGGGCGGTGTGCGGGCGGACGGCTCCGGCGAGGGAGTCCAGCGGGGCGAAGCGGACGCCGAGGTCGCCGCGGAGCACGAAGGGGTTGACGACGGAGGCGAATTCCCGTTCGGGCACGAGGACTTCGGCTCCGGCGGGCAGGGAGGCCGCGATCAGGCCCACGTGGGTGGCGACGGTCGATCCGACGGCGACGCGGCGCGGGTCGACCGAGACCAGCCGGGCGAAGGAGGACCGCACCCGCTCGACGACGCCGAAGTCGCCCGCCCCGGCGGGCAGTCCGGCTCCGGCCGCCTCGGCCAGCTCCCGTACCGCGGCGACGGCGCAGCGGGGGAGCACCCCGGCGCCGGCGGTGTCGAGGTAGGTGGTGGAGTGGGCGAATGCGGAGAGCGGGAGTTCCATGGCGTCCACTCTGCGCGAGAGCCTACTCAAAGTCCATTGTCGAATTTCCCATGCGGGCTCAAAGTAAGCCTTATGGCCAGTGGGGTGGACGGCGGCGTCCGGGGCGCCCGGCCCGGGAGGTGGGCGGGGCGCCCCGGGTGCGGGGCGGCGTGGGTCAGGCCTGGGGCACGGCGCAGGAGCCGTCGGGCTCGCAGGCCTCGGCGCCGGCGGCCGGCTCGGGCAGCTCGCGGCCGGCCCAGGCCTGCTCCAGTGCCTGGGTGAACACCTCTGCGGGCTGGCCGCCGGAGATCCCGTAGCGGCGGTCGAGGACGAAGAACGGGACGGCGCTGGCGCCCAGTTCGGCGGCCTCGCGCTCGTCCGCGCGGACCTCGGCGGCGTAGGCGGAGTCGTCGGCGAGGACCGCGCGGGCCTCCGCCTCGTCCAGCCCGGCCTCCACCGCGAGGGCGAGCAGCACCTCGGGGTCGAACACCGACCGCTCCTCGGCGAAGTTCGCGCGGAAGGCGAGGTCGAGGAGTTCCACCTGGCGGCCGCGGGCGGCGGCCAGGTGGAGGAGGCGGTGGATGTCGAAGGTGTTGCCGTGGTCGCGGCCGTCGGTGCGGTACTCCAGCCCCTCGGCGCGGGCGCTCGCGGCGACGTGCTCCTCCATGCCGCGGGCCTCCTCCAGGGTGCGGCCGTACTTGCGGGCGAGCATCTCCAGGACGGGGGCGGTGACGCCCTTGGCGCCGTGCGGGTCGAGCTCGAACGAGCGGTAGACGACCTCCACCTCGTCGCGGTGCGCGAACTCGGCCAGGCCCTTGGTGAAGCGGGCCTTGCCGATGTAGCACCAGGGGCAGGCGATGTCGCTCCAGATCTCGACGCGCATGATCCTTCTTCTCTCCGGATTCCGGGTGGGGGTTGGTTAGAGGTTCAACCATTCGCCGTCCCGTCTCATTCCCCGGACGCCTGGGCCGCCTCGGCCACCTCCAGCCACAGGGTGCGGTGGGAGCCGGAGGGGACGGCCGAGGGGTCGGGGCGCCAGCCGTGGGAGGCGTAGAAGGCCTGGGCCCGGACGTTGTGTTCGTAGACCTCCAACCGGACCCGTTCGACACCGGCCCGGCGCCAGGCGGTGACGCAGGCCGCGTGCAGGGCGGCCCCGGTGCCCCGGCGCCAGTGGACGGGGTCCACGTGCAGCTGGGTGAGGGTGGTCTCGCCGTCGGCGGTGAGGAAGGCGGCGACCCCGGTGATCTGCCCGTCCCGCTCGGCGCAGAACACCCGGCCCTCGGCCTCGGTCCGTCTCACCGCACGGGACCAGCCCTCGCGGGAGCGGACCAGCTCGGCCTCCCCCGCGTAGGCCTGCTCGGGGACGCGGCCCCGGTAGTAGGTGGCGCGCGCCCGGCTGTGCAGGGCGGCGATGGCGTCCAGGTCTTCGAGGAGTGCGGTCCTGATCATGGGAGAGGGAACGCGCCGGAAACCCCGTCGGTTCCCGGCGCGTACGGATCCCTCAGGCGGTGGCTACTTCTTCAGCCACGCCGCCATCATCTTCTGCGCGATCGGCGCGGCCAGCTTGCCGCCGCCGATCTCGGAGCGGTCGGTGTCCGAGTTCTCGATCATGACGGCCACGGCGATCTGCTTGCCGCCCTTCTTGCCGTAGGAGGTGAACCAGGCGAGGGGCGGGATGTTGTTGTTCACGCCGCGCTGGGCGGTGCCCGTCTTGCCGCCGACCTCGGCGCCCGCCACCTGCGCGGGCTTGCCGCCGCCCTCGGTGGCGACGGTGCGCATGGCGTCCTGGAGCATCGAGGCGGTCTTGGCGGTCAGCACCTGCTGGGTCTTCGGCTCCTTGGAGCTCTCCAGTACCGAGCCGCCGGAGTCGGTCACCTCCGAGACCATGTGCGGGGCGACGAGCTTGCCGCCGTTCTCGATGGCGGAGGTCACCATCGCCATCTGCAGCGGAGTCGCCTGGACGTCGAACTGGCCGATACCCGTCTGCGCGACCTGGTCGACCGACAGCTTCTTCGTCGGGTACTTGCTCGGCGGGTTGGTGCGGACCGGGGTGTCGATCTGCGTGTTGAAGCCGAGCTTCTCCGCCATGGCCCGCATCTTGTCCTGGCCGAGCTTGGAGGCCAGCTCCGCGAAGACGTTGTTGCAGGACAGCTTGAGGGCGGTACGGGCGGAGACGTTGTTGCAGGCCTCGTCGCCCGCCTCGCTGGGCAGCTTCGTCCGGGTGCCGGGGATCACGTAGTTGCCGGGGACGCCGGTCGGCTGGTCGATGCTGGAGACCAGCCCGTTCTCGATGGCCGCGGCCAGGGTCACCAGCTTGAAGGTGGAGCCGGGGGCCTGGGGCTTGCGCAGCGCCACGTTCTCCATGGCCTTGCCCTTGTCGGCGGACAGCTGGTCCCAGGCGGCCTGGTCACCGGCCCCGGAGATCCGGCCCGGGTCGTAGGAGGGGTTGTTGACCACGGCGAGGATCTCACCGGTCGACGGGTCCATGGCCACGGCGGCGCCCTGCTTGCCGTCGAGGGCGTCGTAGGCGGCCTTCTGGACGTCCTTGTCGATGGTGGTCAGGACGTTGCCCGGGGAGGCCCGCTTGTTGGTGAGGATGTCCATCACCGTCTTCAGGCGGCTGTCCGAGCCGTTGAGGACGTTCTTGTAGACGCCCTCCAGCATGCTCGTGCCGAAGGCCTGGGAGCTGTAGCCGGTGATCGGCGCGTACAGGGGGCCGTCCGTGTACGTGCGCTTGTAGCCGAAGTCCTTGCCGCTCGTCTTCTCCGATCCGGTGATCGCCGTTCCGCCGACGATGATGTTGCCCAGCGGGTTCTCGTACTGCCCGATGAGGTTGCGGCGGTTGTTCTTGTTGTCTGCGAGGGCCTGGCCTTGGTACGCCTGCACCCAGGTGACCCGCACCAAAAGGGCCAGCACCAGAAGCAGACAGAAGACCGACGCACGCCTGATCGTTTTGTTCATCCCACAGAAGGACGTTCCGCCGGGCCCGTACGTTCCGCTGCGCCCCGATTGTGGCCGGTTTCTCAGTCCTTCTTCATCAGGAAGCCCCCTTCGTAGGCGGCGATGACCGCCTGGGTGCGGTCGCGGGAGCCGGTCTTGGCGAGGACGGCGGCCACATGCGTCTTGACGGTCTGCGGGCCCACCCCCAGCCGCTCGCTCACCTCCTGGTTGGACAGTCCGGTGGCCATCAGGCGCAGGACGTCGGCCTCCCGGTCCGTGAGCCGCCCCGCCCAGGCCGGGGGCGCGGGCGGGGGTGCGGAGGTGTGGGCGGCGGCCAGGGTGCGGACGGCCGCCGGGAAGAGCAGGGAGTCGCCGCGGGCGACCAGCCGGACCGCGCCGATCAGCTCCTCGGGGTCGGCGCGCTTGAGGAGGAAACCGGACGCGCCCGCGCGCAGCGCGTCGTAGACGTAGGCGTCGTTCTCGAAGGTGGTGACGACGACGATCCGGGGCGGGTCGGCCATGGTGGCGAGGATCTGCTCGGTGGCGCGGATGCCGTCGATCTCGGGCATCCGCACGTCCATCAGGACGACGTCGGGGGCCAGGGAGCGGACCACGGAGACGGCCTCGGCGCCGGTGGCGGCCTCTCCGACGACCTCCAGGCCCGCTTCGGCGTCGAGGATGACCCGCAGGGCGGTGCGGACCATCCGCTCGTCGTCGGCGACGACCACGCGCAGCGGCGGCCGGCTCATCGCCCGCCGCCCGTGGCGGGGGCGGCGAGCGGCAGGACCGCGCGCAGCCGCCAGGCCCCCGCGTGCGGTCCGGCTTCGACGCGGCCGCCGAGCAGGGCGGCCCGTTCGGCGGCGCCGCGCAGCCCGCGGCCCCCCGTGCGGCGCGCCGCGCCTCCGTCGGGGGCGGGCGGGTCCTGGGCGGGCGGGTTGGTCATGGTGATCTCCAGTTCACGGGAGCCGTCGGACGTGTGGACGCGGATCAGCAGGCTGACGGGGCCGGTGCCGTGGCGCAGGGCGTTGCTCAGGCCCTCCTGGACGATCCGGTACGCCTCGCGGGAGGCGATCGCCGGGAGCTGGGCCCAGTCCCCCGCCGAGCCGGGATCCTGCTCGGCGGTGAGGACGGTGCCGCCGGCCCGGGTGCGGGCCAGCAGCCCGTCGAGGTCCCCGGCCAGGGTCGGGGCGGGCATGGCGTCGGCCCGGGCCGGGTCCCCGTCCCGGAGCAGGCCGAGGACCGCGTCCAGCTCGCCCACGGTGCGCCGGGTGGTCTCCTCGATCGCGGCGAGCGCCTCGCGGACGAACGCCGGGTCGCTGTCGAGCACCCGCCGGGCCGCCCCCGCCTGGAGGGTGACGGCGCTGAGGGCGTGCCCCACGGCGTCGTGCAGTTCGCGGGCCAGCCGGTTGCGCACCGCGAGGTCGGCGGCCCGCTCCTCGGCGGCGGCCAGCCGGTCCGCCGCGGTCGGCCCGAGGAGCACGGGGGCGAGCCGGGCCAGCAGCGCCCCCGCCCCGGCGCAGACGGCGGCGAGCGCGGCCAGCAGTACGACGCCGATGAACGGGGAGACGTAGGGCTCCGCCTCCTCGCCGAACCAGGCCGCGCCCCACATGGAGGCGCGCAGGGTCCCGGAGAACGGCATGACGATCATCACCACGCCCATGGGCGGTACCGCCAGGCTCATCCCGCTGACCACCGCGCCTATGCCCAGGTGCAGGGTCCACCAGGCCGAGGCCCGCCAGCGGGCCGCCCAGGACCGGGCCGGGCCGTCCGCCAGCCGGTCGCCCGGCACGGCGGTCATGGTCCGGGCGGCGATCGCCGACAGCGGCCGGACCAGCCCGAACAGCCCCGTCAGGGCGATCAGCGGCAAGGAGGCCACGTAGGCGAGCAGGGCCAGCGGGAGGGAGGCCATCACGTTGACCCCGCCGGCCGCCGTGCCCACCACCACCTGGGTGAGCAGGAAGTAGGGCATCAGCAGGGCCCCGCCGAGTATCAGGTGCACCCAGCGCAGCCGGGCCCGCCGCCCCAGCAGCAGCCCGGGCCACCGCCGCACCGCCCCGGCCACCGCCCCGGCGACCCGGCCCCCGCCGAAGCCGCGCACGCTGCCGCTCACGGCCTTCCCCCTCGCTCCGCTTCCCCGCCGCCGGCTCCCCGCCGTCGGCTCCCCGCCCGCCCGGCCGTGGCCGCCCCCGGCTCAGCCCTCCCTCCGGGCGCGGAAGTGGCCGACGAGCACCGCCCCGGTCAGCAGTCCGGTGATCATCTGGTCAGCGTAGGCCAGGAAGAAGCCGGCGGTGGAGGGTTCGCCCTCGCCCAGGTTGACCCCCAGGACGGCTATGAGGGTCCACGCCCCCCAGCTCAGCGCCGCCGCCCCGCCGGTCCAGGCCAGGGCCAGCGGCCACCGCGCCGCCCGTCTTCCGCCCCGGGCCAGCAGCAGCGCCCCGGCCGCCGCGGCGAAGGCGCACAGCGCGTGCGCCCCGGAGACCACGCCCGACTCCGCCGAGTACGCCGCGGCCCGCTCGGCGGGCAGCCACCCGGTCCCGCCGAAGGCCCAGTACAGCTGCACCGCGCCCGCGACGGCGCCCGCCAGCGCGGCCGCTCCCGCCACCACCCCCGTGGGGGACGGGAGCGGCCGCCCGGGCGCCCCCGGCCGGCGCCCGCCCCAGCGCTCCCGCGCATAGGGGACGAACAGTCCGGCCAGGGCGATCGCCTGGATGATGAAACCGCCGTAGACGACGGCGAACACCCAGGGGTCGAGGAAGGGTTCACGGGCGGCCCGGGCCGCCTCGCCGGCGCCCAGGCCCAGGGCCTTGACGAGGAGCTGGGCCGGGTACCCGAGGACGATCGGGGTGAGCAGCCCGGTGGCGACGAAGACCGGCAGGGTCAGCAGCGGGCCGGGCACGCGCATCCCCCAGGGGCGGGTGAGCACGAGCACGAGCAGGATCACGCAGGCGTCCATCGCGAGCGTCACCGCGTTGCCCACGGTCAGGGCCGTCCCGCCGCTCAGCAGGATGCTGCCGTCCGGTATCCCGGCCCGGCTCCCGGCCAGCCAGGCGGCCTTGAGGGTCAGGTACGGCAAGGTGGCGGCCAGGGCCGCGGCCCGCAGGATCCGCCGCCCGGTCCCCAGGCGGGGTACGGACGGCCGGGTGATGCTCATCGGATGCGTCACGGGGACGGCTCGTGTGCTCATGGGTCAACGGTCCCGTGCGCGCCGCCGCGCCACCTCCCCCACGAAGGTGAACCGCCTCCCCCGCGCGGGGGAGGAACTCCCGCGGCCACCGCCCCACATGTACCGCCCCACATGCGCCGCCCCCCGATCCACCGCCTCACATGCGCCGCGTCACCACCGACAGCCGGTCACGCGCCTCGAACAGGGCCGCCTTGATGGTCCGCTCGTGGTCCTCCGTCAGCCGGGCCACCGGCACCGAGCAGCTCACCGCGTCCCGGGCCGGCGTCCGGTACGGGACGGCCACCCCGAAGCAGCGCAGCCCGAGGGTGTTCTCCTCCCGGTCCACCGCGTACCCCTGCTCCCGCACCAGTGCCAGCTCCTCCACCAGCCGTTCCCGATCGGTGATGGTGTGCTCGGTGACGGCCTCCAGCCGCTTCGGGAGCATCCGGCGCACCTCCTCGTCGGTGTGCGTGGCCAGCAGCGCCTTGCCGAGGGCGGTCGAGTGGACGGGCAGCCGCCGGCCGACCCGGGTGAAGGGGCGCAGGTAGTGCCGCGAGGGCCGGGTCGCGAGGTAGACGACGCTGGTCCCGTCGAGGCGGGCCAGGTGGATGGTCTCGGTGGTGTCGTCGGAGAGCCGGTCCAGGCTCGGCCGGGCGGCGGCGACCACCTCGTCCCCGTCGATGTAGGAGCTGCCGACGAGCAGGGCCCGGACGCCGATGCCGTAGCGGGTGCCGGTCGCGTCCGTCTCCACCCAGCCCAGGTTCACCAGGGTGCGCAGCAGCATGTAGAGGCTGGACTTGGGCAGGGAGAGGTCGCTCTGGATGTCGGCGAGGCTGTGCAGTCCCGGATGGGCCGCGAAGTGCTCCAACAGCAGGACCGTGCGCACCGCCGACTTCACCGGCGGCGCCGCGGCGGGGAGTCCCGGCTCGGCGGGCGCGGTCGCCGGTGCCGGTGCGGTCGCCGGTGCTGCTGCGGTCGCCGGTTCCGGTGCGGTTGCCGGTTCAGGTTCCGGTGCCGGTGGTCCGGCCGTCCCGGCCGCGTCGGCTGTCGTCATGCGCCTGCTTCCCCTCTGGTCGGCCCGATCGCCTCTTGTCACCCGGTGGACGCGGAACCTAGAGTCCGCAGCAGAAGTGATCATTCATTCACCGGAACGGCGTTCAGAATACTGAACGATCCGGGGAGGAGCGGGCCATGACGGCGAATCCAGTCTGGAGTGTGGACCCCCGCACCGGGAAGCAGAGCGAACGGGTTGCGGTGGAGGCCACAGCCCCGGACGTGGACCGGGCCGTGCGGGCGGCCCACGCCGCGCGCGGCGCCCTGGCGGACGCGGGCGCCCGCGCCGCCTTCCTGCGGGCCGCCGCCGACCTGCTCGACGGGGCCGCCACCCAGGTCGTGGCGACCGCCGACGCCGAGACGGCGCTGGGCGGCGCCCGCCTCACCGGCGAGCTCGCCCGCACCACCGGCCAGCTGCGGGCCTTCGCCGACGTGGTCGAGGAGGGCGCCCACCTCGACGTCCGGATCGACCGGGCCGACCCCTCCCTCACCCCGCCGCGCCCCGAACTGCGCCGCTACAAGGTCCCGCTGGGGGTGGTCGCCGTCTACGCCGCCTCCAACTTCCCGCTCGCCTTCTCCGTGCCCGGCGGGGACACCGCGAGCGCCCTGGCCGCGGGCTGCCCGGTCGTCGTCAAGGCGCACCCGGACCACCCGGCCACCTCCGAGCTGTGCGCGGAGCTGCTGCGCCGGGCGGCCGTGGCGGGCGGGCTGCCGGCCGACGTGGTGACGGTGGTCCACGGGTTCGACGCCGGTCTGGAGCTGATCCGCCACCCGCTGGTCTCCGCCGCCGGGTTCACCGGTTCCATCCGGGGCGGACGGGCCCTGTTCGACGCGGCCGCCGCCCGGCCGGTGCCCATCCCCTTCCACGGCGAGCTCGGCTCCCTCAACCCCGTCGTGGTCACCCCGGCGGCCGCCGCGGAGCGGGCCGAGGAGATCGGCTCCGGACTCGCCGCCTCCGTGACCCTGGGCGTCGGCCAGTTCTGCGTGAAGCCCGGCCTGGTCCTGGTCCCCGAGGGAGCGGACGGGGACCTGCTCACCACCGCGCTCGCCAAGCAGCTCGGGCAGACCGGCCCGGGGGTACTGCTCGACCACCGGATGCGGGAGAACTTCGTCACCGGGGTCCGCGAGCGGGCCGCCCTCCCCGGGGTCACCGCCCCCGTCCCCGCCGGGCCCGGCGGGGAGCACTCCGTCGGCGCCGGGTACCTGGACGTCGCCGCGGCGCGCCTGCTGGAGGGCGGCCCGTACGAGCTGCTCCTGGAGGAGTGCTTCGGCCCGGTGACCGTCGTCGTCCGCTACTCCGGCGCGGAGGAGGCCGCCGCCGTGCTGGGCCGGCTCGGCGGGAACCTGAGCGCCACGCTCCAGCTGTCACGGGCCGAGACCGAAGGCGCCCCGGGCCCGGCCGCCGCGCTGATCGCGCAGGTCACGGGGCTCGCGGGGCGGATCGTGGTGAACGGCTGGCCCACCGGCGTCGCGGTGGCCCCGGCCCAGCACCACGGCGGCCCCTACCCGGCGGCCACCTCGCACTCCACCTCCGTCGGCGGCACGGCGATCGAGCGCTGGCTGCGCCCGGTGGCGTACCAGTCGGTGCCGGACCCGCTGCTCCCGCCGGAGCTGCGCGAGGACAACCCGCTGGGCCTCCCGCGCCGGGTCACCGGCGCCTGAGCCGGCCCCGCACAAGGGGGCGGGGCGCCGGGCGGGGGCGGGGGGCGGGGGGCGGTAAATCCGTTGCCGCCCCGCCCCCGCCGGGGCAGGCTGCGCCCCATGAGCCGGCCACAGGGATTCTCGTACGCAGCACACGGCGACGGCACGGTCGTCATCACGCACCGGGGCCGCGCCGCGGCCACCCTGCGGGGCGGGCGGGCGGGGAAGTTCCTCGCGGAGGTGGAGTCGGGCGACGCCCAGCTGGTGATGGCCCGCTGGACCGGCTCCTACAAGTTCGGCAACGAGCGCACGGCCCGCGACCACCCCCGCAACCGGCGCTGAAATCCGCCGAGGGTAAGGGAACGGCAAAGCGGCGCCGGTCGTTCTCCCGGCATGACCGCTATGACCCCTGGTTCCAACCTGCCGCTCAACACCACCCGCGTGACGGTGGACGTGGCCGCTCCGGTACGGCTCGACGTGTCGGGCCTGCTGCTCGCGGCGGACGGCAAGGTGCGCTCCGACGCCGACTTCATCTTCTACAACCAGCCCACCGGGCCCGGCGTCAGCTACCGGTCCGGCGGCGGGACGGCACCGGACTCGATCACCGTGGACACGGGCGCGCTGCCCCCCGGTATCGAGCGGATCGTGGTCACGGCCAGCCCGGACGCCGCGGGCCAGAGCTTCCAGGGCATCGAGCCCACCGCCACCGTGCGGGACGCGGCCGGCGGAGCGGTGATCGCCACCTTCACCCCGCCCCGGCTCGGGACGGAGACCGCCCTGGTGGTCGTGGAGGTCTACCAGCGCGGCGGCGTGTGGAAGGTGCGCGCGGTCGGCCAGGGCTACGCCAACGGGCTGGCGGGCATCGCCACCGACTTCGGGGTCTCCGTCGACGAGGAGCCGGCCGCCCCCGCCGCGGTCGCACCGCCGGCCCCGGCCCCCGTCGCCGCCCCGCCCATGCCCTCGGCGCCCCCGGCCGCCCCCGCCGCTCCCCCGGCCCCCGCCGCTCCCCCGGCCCCGGCCCCGGCTGCCGCGCCCGCCGCCGCCTCGGGGAAGATCAACCTGGACAAGGGCCGGGTCAGCCTGCAGAAGAACCAGACCGTCTCCCTCGTCAAGGGCGGCCGCCCGCTGCTGTCGCAGGTCAAGATGGGCCTCGGCTGGGAGCCCGCGTTCGGCGGCCGCGACATCGACCTCGACGCGTCCGTCATCGCCTACGGGCCGCAGCGCAACTTCGTCGACGCCTGCTACTTCGGCAAGCTGTCGATCCTGGGCGGCTCGGTCAAGCACTCGGGCGACAACCTGACCGGTGAGGGCGCCGGGGACGACGAGGTGATCGTCGTGGACCTCGGCCGACTGCCCGCCGAGATCAGCGGGCTGGTCTTCACCGTCAACTCCTTCTCCGGCCAGAAGTTCACCGAGGTCGCCAAGGCCTACTGCCGGCTCATCGACGCGGCGACCGACGAGGAGCTCGTGCGCTTCGACCTGACCGGCGCCGAACCGCAGACCGGCGTCATGATGGCCAAGCTGATCCGGCAGTTCTCCGGCGAATGGGAGATGACCGCCATGGGCGACTTTGTGAAGTCCCGCACAGTGCGCGGGATGGTCAAGCCGGCCGCCGAGGCACTCTGAGCAGGTGGGCGGGCATATGCGGCCACCGGTCGCCCGGGCCGCGGCGGCCCGGGTGACCGATGCCACGCGTAATCCGGAGGTGGCTGTCAGTGCTCACCCGTAGCCTTGGAGGCATGCAGACTTCACTCCGTCCCGCGGGTCCCGCTCGCCCGTCCGCCGCCGAGGCGAACGAGGCGATACGGCTCCTCGTCGAGACCTGGGCGGACGGGGAGTGGCCGTCGGAGGCGTACGAGTTCCTCCTGGAGGAGTGGGCCGCGGCTTCCCGCGAGGAGATGGCCACGGCCCTCTAGCGCCGCCCGGCAGGACCCCCGCACAGCCCGGCAGGAGCCCGACAGCGCGTGCGGTGAGGCGCCGTCAGCGCGGGGAGCGCCGCCAGGGCCCGGTGATCGCGAGCATGATGCCCGGCTCCTGGATGTTGGCGTACAGGGTGCGCCCGTCCGGGGAGAAGCAGACCCCGGTGAACTCCGAGTACTCGGGCTTCTCGGGGGTCCCGATGTTCAGCTCGTTGCGCGCCAGCGGATAGACCCGGCCCGACTCGGTGGCCCCGAGCAGGTGCTGCAGCCCGTTGCCGTCCTCGGCGATGACCAGGCCCCCGTACGGGGAGACGGTGATGTTGTCGGGGCCGTCGTATCCGCCCTCGGCCCCGGGGTCGGCGTTCACCCCGATGAGGACGACGAGGCGGATCGTGCGCCGCTTGGGGTCGTAGAACCACACCTGCCCGTCGTGCGCGGCGCCCGGGCTCTCCTCGCGCGCGTAGGAGGAGACGAAGTAGGCCCCGCCGTCGGCCCACCACATGCCCTCCAGCTTGCGCGCCCGGGTGATGGCGCCCGCCGCGAACTGCTTGCGGACCGACAGGCTCCGCGCGTCGCGGTCGGTGACCTCGACCCAGTCGACCCCGTACACGGTCCCGGTCTTCGTGGCGCGCGAGAGGTCGTCCACGAACTGCCCGGCCTTGTCGAAGCACTTGGCGGCGGCCAGCACCCCGGCATCGGCGGCGAGGGTGCGCAGCCGGCCGCGCCCGTGCCGGAAGCCCTGCGGCGGGGTCCAGCGGTAGAGCAGTCCGTTGGGCCCGGAGGCGTCCTCGGTCAGGTAGACGTGGCCCTGGCGCGGGTCGATGACGACGGCCTCGTGCGCGTACCGTCCGAAGGCCTTGACCGGCCGCGGGTCGCGGTTGGCGCGCCGGTCGTGCGGGTCCACCTCGAAGACGTAGCCGTGGTCCTTGGTCATGCCGTTCTTGCCGGCCAGGTCCTCGGTCTCCTCGCAGGTCAGCCAGGTGCCCCACGGGGTGGCCCCGCCCGCGCAGTTGGTGGAGGTGCCCGCGATGCCCACCCATTCGGCGACCTCGCCGCCGCGCCGGACCTCCACGACCGTGCAGCCGCCGGACGCGGCCGGGTCGTAGACGAGGCCCTCGGCCAGCGGGACGGGGTGGGCCCAGCCCGCCCGCGGACCCTTCAGCTCGTGGTTGTTGACGAGGAGGGTGACCCCGCGGGCCCCCTCGAAGGCGGCGGTGCCGTCGTGGTTGGACGGGGTGCTCTCACCCGAGTCGAGGGTGGTGACACCGCTGCGGGTGATGACGCGGTAGCCGAACCCGGCGGGCAGCGCGAGCAGTCCGGCGGGGTCCGGCAGGAGCGGGCCGTAGCCCGGCGCGGCCGGGTGGCCGTGCCCCTGCGCCGCGTCGGCCGCGCCGGGGCCCGGGTCGTCCGCGGCCAGCGCCCCGGGGGCGGTGGCGAGGGCGCCCACCGTTCCGGTGAGGGCGACGCCCGCACCGGCGAGGGCGGTGCGGGCGGTGAAGTCTCTGCGACTGAGGGGCATCGGGTCTCCTGGGGTGGGGAGGTGGTGCGCCTGACGTACGGTCGTCGGCGCACACGCTCCCGGCCGTACGTGAACGGCGGCTGAACTACCCCCGAACGCGGACCGGCCCCTTGCCACCGGCCGGAATGGCGAACTCCGGCCGCGCGAAAGGCCTGTTACGGCCCCTCCCCCAAGTCGTCGCTCAGGTCAGGGCTGCCGGGACCGGGCCTTGAACGCGGCCTTCCGGGCATCCTTCGCGGCCTTCTTGTCCGGATGCAGCCGCCCCATGGCCTCCAGCACGTAGGCCGTCGCCGGGTGCTCCACCCGCCACACCTGGTCGAAGAAACCGGTGTGGTGCGCCGTCAGGCTCCCCATCAGCAGGGGCAGCTCCTCGGTCTCCCCGTCGGCGGCGAGCTGCGCCGCGATGGTGTCCACCGTCAGCCAGAACACCATCTCCTGGTCCGGGGCCGGCACGTCCGCCGCCCCGTGCTCCGCCAGCCAGACCCGGGCCAGCCCGCCCAGCTGCGCGTCGTCCAGCACGGCCCGCACCGCCGGCTCGGCCTCCGGCCCGGCCGGGGTGAGGGCCTGCTGGCAGCGCAGCCGGCGCAGCGGCGCGGCCTCGTCGTCACCGCGGGCCGCGGCGAGCAGTTCGGCGACGGC
Source organism: Streptomyces sp. NPDC058157 (assembly GCF_042884105.1). Classification (NCBI taxonomy): domain Bacteria; kingdom Bacillati; phylum Actinomycetota; class Actinomycetes; order Kitasatosporales; family Streptomycetaceae; genus Streptomyces; species Streptomyces sp. NPDC058157. The sequence continues at coordinate 31,054 of NZ_JBHVUQ010000032.1, read as the reverse complement.
GGCGGGGAGGTCCCGGCCCGCCAGCCACTGCTCGATCTCGGACTGCGCGGCGTCCTCGGGGTAGAAGGAGACGGCGTCGAGCAGCGCGTCGGCGCCCTTGCCCGCCAGCTCCCCGATGGCGGGGGCCTCGACCCCGGCCTCCAGCATCCGGGCGCGGACGCCGTAGAGCCCGAGCGGGGTCAGGCGCACCATCCCGTACCGGGTGATGTCCTCGTCGTCCTCCACCCGCCCCGGGCCCCCGGCGCCGCCTTCGGCATCGGCATCGGCATCGGCATCGGTGAGGTCGTCGGCCTCCGCCATCAGGGCCTCGTCGACGGGCTGGTAGTCGACCAGTCCGATCGGCTCCAGCTGCCGGAACTGGTCGTCCAGCCGCATCATCGCGTCCGAGACCTGCTCCAGGACGGCGTCGGTCGGCTCTCCCGCGTCGTCCGGAATGATCATCGAGGCGGCGAGCACGGGCAGCGGCACCCGGCCGTCGCCCGGGGCGCCCTCGGAGACGCTGAGCAGGTAGAGGTTGGCGAGCACCCCGTCGAGGAAGTCCGCCTCGCGCTGCGGGTTCCAGTCGAGCCGGTCGAAGTCGATGTCGCCGCCCGCGTCCATGGCGTCGACCAGGTCGTCCAGATCCGGCACGGCGGCGTCCGCGAGGACCGAGTCCATGGCCGCCAGCCACAGGTCGAGCACGTCGGCGGGGGCCCCGCCGGCCAGCAGCGGGAGGTCCTCCCCGGGGGCGGCCGTGCCGTACTCGGGTTCGGCGCCGTCCGCGCCGTCCCCGCCGTCCTCCTCCGGCTCGGTCACGTCGACCAGGCCGGTGTCCACGGCCACCCGCCAGGCCTGGCTCGCGTACACCGGGGAGTCCTCGTCGGCGGGATCGAGGCCGAGCACCTCGGCCGCCCCCGGCAGCTGGTCGGCGACGAGTTCGCCCCCGACGTCGACACGGATGCCGGGGCCGGCCCAGCGGGCGAGGCGTACGGCGCGGGCGAACAGCGGGGCGACGAGGGCGTCGCGGGCCAGCTCCGCATCGGAATGCAGCCGTACCGGCGGCAGCGTGGAGTGCGGCTCTGCGGACATGGGGTGGTTCTCCTCGGACGGGTGCGCGCGGGACGGACGGGGCGGATCTGCACGGAGCGGGGTGGAACAGAACTGAACGGGGTGGAGCGGAACGGCAGCGGCAGTGGTCGGGGCGGTCACGGAGGGACCGTCAGACCGGTTGCGGCGATCCAGCGTAGACGCATCCGGAGCGGCCCCGGCGGAGCGGAACCGTCAGTTCATCCCACAGTCAGCTGTCGTATTTCCTGGAGACCTTGACAACTTCGCTGGTCACGCAGGAGATTGACGCGCGTAGACGTTAAGGGACCGTCAAATCCCACCCCCCTCTTCCTCCACACACCGGAGTTCCCTCACATGCGCTCATCGCATCCCCGTTCCGCCGCCGTCGCCGCCCTCGTCGCCGCCGCGCTGGCCTCCGGCCTGCTCGCGGGCACGGCCGACGCGGCCGAAGGCGCCGTGTCCGCCGATCCGGTACGCATCCACGACATCCAGGGCACCACCCGGATATCGCCGCTGAACGGCAAGGCCGTCGCCGACGTGCAGGGCATCGTCATCGGCGTGCGCACCTACGGCTCGCGCGGCTTCTGGATCCAGGACCCCGACGCCGACGACAACCCCGCCACCAGCGAGGGCATCTTCGTCTTCACCAGCTCCGCCCCGACCGTGGCCGTCGGCGACGCCGTCAAGGTCTCGGGCACGGTCGGCGAGTACGTCCCCGGCGGCGCCGCCTCCGGCAACCAGTCGGTCACCCAGATCGCCAAGCCGACCGTGACCGTGCTCTCCTCCGGCAACGCGCTGCCCGAGGCCACCGTCGTCAACGAGTACTCCGTCCCGGCGGAGTACGCCCCGGCGGGCGACCCGGCCGCCGGCGGCAGCATCAACGGCCTCACCCTGGAGCCCTCGCGCTACGCCCTGGACTACTACGAGTCCCTCGAGGGCATGAACGTCCGCATCGGCAACTCCCGCGTGGTCGGCGCCACCGACCCGTACGCGGAGATGTGGGTGACGGTGAAGGGCTGGGAGAACACCCTCAAGCGCGGCGGCACGCTCTACGGCTCGTACGAGTCCCAGAACACCGGCCGCCTCCAGGTCCAGCAGCTCGCGCCGCTCGCGCAGCAGCCGTTCCCGGTGGCCAACGTCGGCGACCGGCTGACCGGCACCACCGAGGGCCCGCTGGACTTCAACCAGTTCGGCGGCTACACCCTCGCGGCCCGCACCCTCGGCACGGTCAAGGCGGGCACCCTCGCGCCCGAGAAGACCAAGGCCCAGTCGCCGGGCGAGCTCGCGGTGGCCACGTACAACGTGGAGAACCTCGACCCGAGCGACCCGCAGGAGAAGTTCGACAACCTGGCCAAGGCGGTCGTCCAGAACCTGGCCTCGCCCGACATCGTCGCCCTGGAGGAGATCCAGGACGACAACGGCGCCAAGAACGACGGCACCGTCTCGGCCGAGGAGACCATCGAGAAGTTCACCGCGGCGATCGCGGCGGCGGGCGGCCCGGCCTACCAGTGGCGCTCCATCAGCCCCGAGAACAACAAGGACGGCGGCGAGCCCGGCGGCAACATCCGCCAGGTGTTCCTCTTCAACCCCGCCCGGGTCTCCTTCACCGACCGCGCGGCGGGCGACGCGGTGACCGCGACCGGCGTGGCCAAGGAGAACGGCAAGGCCGCCCTGACCCACTCCCCCGGCCGGATCGACCCGGCGAACCCGGCGTGGGCCGACAGCCGCAAGCCGCTGGCCGGCGAGTTCGTCTTCCGCGGCCGCACGGTCTTCGTGATCGCCAACCACTTCAGCTCGAAGGGCGGCGACGAAGGCCTGACCTCGCAGCACCAGCCCCCGGTGCGCAAGTCGGAGGACAAGCGGCTGCTCCAGGCGCAGGCGGTGAACACCTTCGTCAAGGAGATCCTCGCGGCCGACAAGAACGCGGACGTCCTCGCCCTCGGCGACATCAACGACTTCGAGTTCTCGAACACGGCGAAGGCGCTGGAGGACGGCGGGGTCCTGTACTCGGCGATCAAGTCGCTGCCGAAGGCGGAACGTTACTCCTACGTCTACCAGGGCAACGCGCAGGTGCTGGACCAGATCCTCGTCAGCCCGGCGATCAAGAACTACGCCTACGACAGCGTGCACATCAACGCCGAGTTCTCGGTCCAGAACAGCGACCACGACCCGCAGGTGCTCCGCTTCCGCCCGTAACACCCCCGGAGAGGGGCCCGGCCGCCGCCACGGCCGGGCCCCTCTCCCGCCCTCCGGCCGCGGCGGAACCCTGGGCGGACCCCGGCGGGGAGGTTGGGGACTTTCGGCCCTGGCGTGATGCTGGACACACCGGTGCCCATATGGGTGGGTTGTGGTGTTGAGTGTCCCTCACGCCCGATCTTGTCCTTGTTGTACCGCCCGCTCCTGGAGGCCGTGTGTTCCCCTCCATCTCCCTCGCCCAGGAAATCGGCGTCGCCGTCCTGCTCGTGGCCGCCCTCGTCTGGGTGCTCGGCCTGGGCCACATGCTGTGGGACAGCCGCTTCCACCACCCGGAGCCGGACGCCTACGAGGGCCTGCCGGTCATCCCGTCCCAGCGCACGGCGTCCGCCCACCCGATGGAGTCGGTGGAACTGACCCAGGCGGAGCAGGAGGCCTTCGCGGGCCTGATCCGGACGATCCCGCTGCACTGACCGCGCCCCGCGCCCCGCGCCCCGCGCGCGGCCGCGGCGACCTCGGTTGCGGGCCCGATCGGGTGCGCCGATAGTGGGAGGGGCAGCCGCGTCCCGGCCGACGGCCCGGCGGCGGCCCGCCTTCGCGGCGCCGGAGCGTGGAGCCGACCTCCGGTCCCGCGCTGTCACCCCCCTTCCCCCACCTCCTCCGCAGTGCAGGAGGGAGCCCTCCCATGCGCAAGAACACTCCGGCACGCCGCTTCCTGACCTCGTCGGCGGTCTGTGCCGCCGGCGGCCTCATGCTGCTGCCCGCCCCCGCGATGGCGCGGCCGGCGTCGCCCGGCATCCCGGCGGGACCGATCCAGGGCGTCTTCCAGCTCGTCAACCTCCAGACCGACAAGTGCGCCACCGTCGCCGGCGGCACCTCGACCGACAACAACGTGCCGCTCGTGCAGTTCGACTGCGACGGGGACCGCTCGCGCAGCTGGCGCATCACCAACTGGAACGGCGAGTCCTACCAGATCGTCAACCGCAAGACGGCGAAGTGCATGACCGTCGCCGGCGGGACCTCCACCGAGAACAACCTGAAGCTCGTCCAGTTCGACTGCGATTCGCACCCCTCGCGCCGCTGGCGCCTCGCCAACTTCGACGGCGAGTCCTACCAGATCGTCAACATGCAGACCGACAAGTGCGCCACCGTCGCCGGGGGCACCCTGAGCGACAACAACCTCGAACTCGTCCAGTTCACCTGCGACACGCACCCCTCGCGCCGCTGGACGCTCCAGCCCGGCTGAACGGCCCCGGACGCACGAGTGCCCTCCCGGCGGACCGGGAGGGCACTCGGCGCTGACGGACGGGGCCGGCGGCCCCGCGCGGGTCAGTTGTGGCTGTGCAGGACCTCGTTGAGGCCGCCCCAGTTCGCCTTGTACGGGCGGGCCTCGACGGCGCCGGTGACCGAGTTGCGGCGGAAGAGGATGTTGTCGGCGCCGGAGAGCTCCAGGGCCTTGACGACCTGGCCGTCCGGGAGGGTCACCCGGGTGCCGGCGGTGACGTAGAGGCCGGCCTCGACGACGCACTCGTCGCCGAGCGCGATGCCGATACCCGCCTCGGCGCCGATCAGGGTGCGCTCGCCGATCGAGATGATCTGCTTGCCGCCGCCCGAGAGGGTGCCCATGGTGGACGCGCCGCCGCCGATGTCGGAACCGTCGCCGACGACGACGCCCGCGGAGATGCGGCCCTCGACCATGGAGGTGCCCAGGGTGCCGGCGTTGAAGTTGACGAAGCCCTCGTGCATGACGGTGGTGCCCTCGGCGAGGTGCGCGCCGAGGCGGACGCGGTCGGCGTCGGCGATGCGCACGCCCTTGGGGGCGACGTAGTCGGTCATGCGGGGGAACTTGTCGATCGAGGTGACCTGGAGGTGCAGGCCCTCGGCGCGGGCGTTCAGCCGGACGGTCTCGACCTGGTCGACGGGGACCGGGCCCAGCGAGGTCCAGGCGACGTTCGCCAGGAGGCCGAAGACGCCGTCCAGGTTCTGGCCGTGCGGCTTGACCAGGCGGTGGCTGAGCAGGTGCAGGCGCAGGTACGCGTCGTGCGCGTCGAGCGGCTTGTCCTCCAGGGAGGCGATCACGGTGCGGACGGCTACGACCTCGACCCCGCGGACCGCGTCCGAGCGGATGGCCTTGGCCGCGGCGGCGCCGAGGAGCTCCACGGCCTGTTCGGCGGTGAGGCGCTCGGTGCCGGCCGGGCCGGGCTCGGCGGAGAGCTCGGGGGCGGGGAACCAGGTGTCGAGGACGGTGCCGTCGGCGGCGAGGGTGGCAAGTCCGGCGGCGACGGCGCCGGTGGTACGCGTAGCAGTCATGCCCGAAACCTAACCGGCGACGGGCCGCGGCCGCGAACCGGTCTCATGTGCCGGGCGCGCGTCGCGCGACCCCCGCCCCGCGCCGGGGGCGACGGACCCGGCCCCGGACCCGGACCCGCCGACCCGCACGACGGGATCCGCGACGGGCTCCCGGGCCGCTGGCCGGGCGGCCTCCCGGGCGGCTTCCGGGGCGGCCGCCCCGGCGTCCTCCCGGGCCGCTTCCCGCGCGCCCTGCCGGGCGGCTCCGGCGCCGGCCGCCCCCGCTGCGCGGCCCTGCCGCCGCGACAGGCGGATCAGCACCGCCCCCGCCCCGGCGGCCAGCATGGCGCACAGGGGCCACAGCAGCCAGGGCGCCGCGGCGTAGAGGGCTCCGCCGGCCGGCGGGGCGAGGACGGTCCCGCTGACCGAGACGCCGGCGTACAGGCTCTGGAACCGGCCGACGGCGTGCTCGGGGGCCTCGTCGGCCACGTAGGCGGTGGCGGTGGTCTTGTAGAGGATCTCGCCGAGGCTGACCAGCAGCATCATGGCGACGGCGGTGGCCACTCCCGCGCCGGCCGTCAGCGCGGCGTACCCGGCGCCGACCAGGAGCAGCCCGGTGCCGGTGACCGCGAGCGGCGGCCTGGAGCGCAGGGCGACGGCGGCGGGCAGTTCGAGGAGCAGGATCACGGCCCCGTTGAGGGCGATGACCAGCCCGAAGGCGCGCACGTCGAGGCCGTGGTCGGCGAGGAAGACCGGGAAGGTGAAGTACTGCTGCCGGTACACGGTGTCCGTGACGAGGATCGCGCCGAGGAGCACCAGGACGGCGGGCCGCGCCCGCAGTTCGGCCCACACCCCGCCGCGGCCCCGACCCCCGTCCGGGGCCGGGGCGGGGGTGCGGGCGGCACCGCGCGCCGGGACGACGCGGGCGGTCCAGAGGGCGAAGAACAGGGTGCCGAGGCCGTCCGCGAGGAACAGCCAGTCGTACGAGAGCCCGGCCGCGACCAGGGCCCCCAGCGGCGGGCCGAGCGTGAAGCCGCCGTTGGACACGCACCGGACGACGGCGTAGGCCTGCCGGCGGGCCCCCTCGGGGACGGTGACGGCCACCAGCGCGGAGTTGGCCGCCCGCACCACGCCGTTCGCGTACTGCGCCAGCGGCAGCACCACGTACAGCAGCGGCGTGGGCAGCAGCGGCAGGGTCGTCAGGGTCAGCCCGCCGAGCGCGGAGGCGGCGAGCAGCACGCGGCGGTGGCCGAAGCGGTCGCCGTACCAGCCGCCGGTGAAGTTGCCCGCCACCAGGCCGATGCCGCCGATGCCGGTGACCACGCCGGCCTGCGCGGCGCCGAGGCCGCGCGGGCCGGTCAGGTAGAGGAAGACGAAGACGAAGGTGAAGCTGACGACGGCGTTGACGAACACCCCCGCAGCCAGCAGCCACACGACCCGCGGTACGTCCTTGAACCCCTGCAGCACACCCGTGTCCCCCTTGTCGCGACGGAGTAAGTTCCTTTTGGGAACGGACTATGTCAGCATGACAGCCTGGGGTCAACGGACAAAGGAGTTCCCATGGCCCAGCGCACGCACCTCGGCGACGCGGACTGCTCCATCGCCCAGGCCCTCGACGTCGTGGGCGACTGGTGGACGCTGTTGATCGTGCGCGACACCGCGCGCGGGCTGTACCGCTTCGAGGAGCTCCAGCGGGAGCTGGGGGTGTCCCGGAAGGTGCTCGCCGAGCGGCTGAAGCTGCTGGTCGAGGCCGGGGTGCTGACGCGCGAGCCGTACCAGGAGCGCCCGGTGCGGCACGAGTACCGGCTGACCCCGCGCGGGCGGGGGCTGCTGCCGGTCCTGGTGGCCCTCCAGGACTGGGGTGACACCTGGGTCCTGGGAGAGGGAGAGATGACCGCGACGACGGAGGAGTCCTCGAAGGAAGCGGCACGGGTCCACGCGCTGCGCGGCACCCGGCTGCCGGAGCTGCTGCTGCCGGACCGCTCCGGCGAGCTGCGCGACCCGGTGGCGGACACCCCGTTCACCGTCCTGTACTGCTTCCCCGGCGCGTACGCCCGCGCCGAGTCCTACCCGCCCGGCTGGGGCGGGATCCCGGGCGCGCGGGGCTGCACGCTGGAGTCCTGCACCTTCCGGGACCAGCTGGCGGAGTTCACCGCGGCGGGCGCCACCGTGCACGGGGTCTCGACGCAGCGGCCGGACGAGCAGCGGGAGTTCGCGGAGGCGGAGCGACTGCGGTTCCCCCTGCTGTCGGACGCGGACCTGGGGCTGGTCACGGCCCTGCGGCTGCCGACGTTCCGCGCGGCGGGGGTGAGCCGGATCAAGCGGTTGACGCTGGTGCTGGACCGGGAGCGGGTGGTGCGGGAGGTGTTCTACCCGGTCCGGGACATCGAGGCGAGCGTGGCCGCCGCACTGGCCGCGGTCCGCTCCGCGGGCTAGGGGGCCGCTGCGCGGGGCAGTCTCCCCGCCCCGCCCTTTCACCGTTTCCCGGGGCTCCGCCCCGGACCCCGCGCCTCAAACGCCGGCGGGGCTGTAAAAACGGCTAGGCCGGACGCAGGACCCGGGCCAGGATCTCGCGGGCGTACTCGGCGTCGTACGGCGTGTCCGTCAGGAGGGCCTGGAGGGTGATGCCGTCCATCACCGCCACCAGCGCCCGCGCCGTCACCTCGTCGGCGTGGTCCGCCAGCGCCGCGACGACCGCCTCGCACCACTCGGCGGCGACCGGCCGCAGCGCCGGGCGCCGCAGGGCCTCCAGGTAGAGCTCGTACTCCAGCTCCGCCCGGGTCCGGTCCGTGCCCAGCAGCCCGCCCAGCAGGCGGGTCAGCGCCCCCACCAGGTCCTCCCCCGGGCGCAGCACCAGCTCCGGCGCGTACGCCGCGCCGGCCTGCCGCAGGGCCGCCACCAGCAGGTCGTCCAGGGTCTTGAAGTGGTACGTCGTCGAGCCCAGCGGTACGTCCGCCTCCGCCGCCACGCTGCGGTGGCTCAGGCCGGCGATCCCCTTGGCCCCGACCACCCGGATCGCGGCGTCGACGATCCGCTGCCGGCGCTCGGGGTCGTACCGGCGCACCGGGGCGGCCATCAGTGGGTCGCCCCGCCCAGGTTGAGCAGGACCACCCCGGCGATGACCAGCGCGATCCCGGCGATCTTCGCGGCGGTGGCGGCCTCGCCCATGAACACCATGCCGATCGCCGCGATGGCGGCGGTGCCGACCCCGGCCCAGATCGCGTACGCCGTGCCCACCGACATCGACTTGAGGGTCTGGGCGAGCAGGGTGAAGGCGATGACGTAGCCCAGCAGGGTGCCCAGGGAGGGCCACAGCCGGGTGAAGCCCTCGCTGTACTTCATCGCGGTGGTCCCGGCGACCTCGGAGACTATGGCCAGGGCAAGCAGTACGTACGGCATGCGTACGACTGTACGCATCGATGCGTACACATGTACACACGCAGACCCCGGGACACCGGCGCGCATCGGAGCTACGGTGTCCCCACGCAGGGGACAGGGGGCCGCTCATGGCGATGCATCATGGGACCCACCGGGGCGGCGGCCTGCTGCCCCCGCACCGGCCCGGGCCGGGGGTGGTGCCCCTGCGCCCGCTCGGCACCTCGGACATCCTCGGCGGCGCCCTCACCGCCCTGCGCCGTTACGGCGGCACGCTGTGCGGCGCGCTGCTGCTGGGGCAGCTGATGGCGGGGCTGCTGGTCACCGCCGCGGCCGGCGCGGCCACCCTGGCCTCGCTCAGCCCGAGGTCGGGCAGCCGGATCTTCGTCTGGACCCTGTTCCCGGCGGCGGGCCTGTTCCTGCTGTTCACCTGCGCCCTCGCCACCGCCCTGATCGCCGCCCTGCTGCGCCCGGCGGTGCTCGGCCGCCCCGTGACCGCGCCGGGGCTGCTGCTCGCCGCGCTGCCCCGCACCCCCGCGGTGCTCGGTGCCCAGCTGCTGGCCCTGCTGGCCGCGGCGGGACCGCTCGCGGTGCTGCTCGCGCTGGGGGTGCCGCCCCTGGCGGTGCTCCCCCTGCTCCCCGTCGCGCTGTGGCTCGGGGTGCTGTCCTCGCTGGCGCCGACCGCCGCCGGGTACGAGCGGCTCGGCCCGGTGGCGGCGCTGCGGCGCTCGGCGCAGCTGGTGCGCGGCGCGTGGTGGCGGGCCCTGGCCGTGACCGCCCCGGCGGTGGTGTTCACCGGGGCGGCGGCGTACGGGCTGCTGCTGTGGCTCGGGCTGCCGGGCGCCCTGTCGGCGCTGGTGCTGCTGCCGGCCTTCCCGCAGCTGCCGGCCGGCCTGCTCTACGTGGACCGGCGGATCCGCCGCGAACACCTCGCGGAGGCGTTCGCGGCGGACGCCTGACCTCGCGCAGACCCTAGGAGAGGGTGAACCAGGCGGCGCGGGACTTCTTGAACTCCGGGTGCGTGAGGTCCTTGGCCTCGATGCCGTCCCCGTAGAGGTCGGCCGAGCCGCTGTCGGTGATCAGCTGGACGCGCGCGCCCGGTACCGACAGGTCCGGGACCTCGACGATGGCCTCCCAGCCGCCCGGGTCGGTGGTCGGCAGGTCGGCCCGCTTGACGGGGGCGTGGCCGGCGACGCCGTCCCACTGGTAGAGCGCGTAGGGGTCGGAGTTGTCGTCGGCCGCCCAGGAGCCGGCCAGGATCAGGTACTGGTCCTGCGCGTTCTTGCGGATGTCACGGACCGACAGCCCGCCGAGGTCCAGCTCGACCGCGGAACCGAACGTCGCCGCCGACCCGTTGGAGAGGACCTTGTCGAAGTTGGTGACGGGGACCAGCAGCGCCTTGCCGCCGGGCACCGCCGGGGCGAGCGGGGCGCGGAAGCCCACGTAGGCGGTGGTGGTGGAACCCGGGGCGAACTCCAGGCCCTCCACGTTGAAGCCGTCGATCTGCTTGGGTGCCTGGCCCGTCGCCGTGCCCGCCGCGAAGCCGTAGCGGTTCCCGTTCGCCGCGTCCCAGGCGACGAGGTCCTCGCGCAGGTGCTTGTACGAGCGCCCGTACGCGAGCTGCGTGGCGGAGCCGGAGCCGCTGACGGTGGTGGTGAACACCGTGTTGCGGGGGGCCTTGTACTCGCCGTCCTTGTTGTTGCCGAGCGACCCGGTCCAGTAGACGGTGTTGCCGATCCGGGTGGCACCCTCGATGTCCACCTCCTTGGTGACGCCGAGCTGGGAGCTGAAGTCCCAGGTGCGCACGGGGGCGTCGGAGCGGGAACGGTCGTACAGGCGCAGCACGTTGTTCTCGTCGTCGGCGACCACGGTGAAGCCGCCGCCGACGTCCACGGCGGCCGAGGAGTCCGAGGCGCCGCTGAAGTAGCGGGCGTCGGCCGGGTTCTGGACGGCGGCGGAGGCGGCGTAGGAGAGGGTCTTGGTGGCGGTCTTGCCGCCGAGCCCGGTGACCTTGATCGTCAGGTTGGTGTAGCCGCGGCCGTGGGCGGCGACGGCCAGTCGGCGCACCGCCCCGGAGCCGGTGACCATGACGTCGCCGGTGCCGGCGACGGAGGTCTTGCTGGAGGCGGAGGCGCTGACGGTCAGCGCGGAGACGTCGGCGCCGCTCTGCCCGACGGTGACGTCGACGGTCTGGTCGCCGACCCCGTTCACGGAGCCCGACAGGTAGCCGGCGGACAGCGTGATGGTCGGGGTGCCGTAGGTGACCGCGTGCGCGGGCACGACCGTCGCGGCGACGATCAGTGCGGCGATGCCCGCGGTACCCGCGATGCCGAGCTGCTGCTTCTTCTTCAAGGTGACGTCCTCTCCCTCGGGGCGCCACACCGTGACGGCCGTCGAGAAGATTCGGCCACCATGACCAACTTCCGGTGCACTGCGTCCGTCCGCCGGAAGAACCCGGAAGAACGGGCAGGGCCCGTGGAAGCAGGGAGGGCCCCCGGCACGACCGTGCCGGGGGCCCTCCTGTGACCGCGTGGGTCAGACGTTGAAGCCGAGCGCGCGCAGCTGCTCACGGCCGTCGTCCGTGATCTTGTCCGGGCCCCACGGGGGCATCCAGACCCAGTTGATGCGGAGCTCGTTGACGATGCCCTCCGTCGCCGACTTCGCCTGGTCCTCGATGACGTCCGTCAGCGGGCAGGCCGCCGAGGTGAGGGTCATGTCGAGGGTGGCGATGTTCGCGTCGTCGATGTGGATGCCGTAGATCAGGCCCAGGTTGACGACGTCGATGCCCAGCTCGGGGTCGACCACGTCGTAGAGGGCCTCGCGGACCTCCTCCTCGGTGGCCGGCTTGATCGACGCCTCGGGCGTCGCGTTCTCGGTCATGCCGTCTTCCTCTCCGCGTCACCCAGTACCTGGGCGGTCGCGTCCTTCCACGCCATCCAGCTCAGCAGAGCACACTTCACACGCGCCGGATACTTGGAGACGCCGGCGAACGCGACCGCGTCCTCCAGCACCTCCTCCATCTCCTCGTCCGGCTCGATCTTGCCCTTGGACTGCATCAGCTCCAGGAACGTGTCCTGGATCTTCTGCGCCTCGGTCAGCTGCTTGCCGACCAGCAGCTCGTTCAGCACGGACGCGCTGGCCTGGCTGATGGAGCAGCCCTGGCCCTCGTAGGAGACGTCGGTGAGCGTCTCCCCGTCGTACTTCACGCGCAGGGTGATCTCGTCGCCGCACGTCGGGTTGACGTGGTGCACCTCGGCGTCACCGTCGCGCAGGCCACGCCCGTGCGGGTGCTTGTAGTGGTCCAGGATCAGTTCCTGGTACATCGAATCCAGCTTCACAGCGTCCTCGTCAGCCTCTTGTCGTCCGACTCGTCGTCATCCGAAGAAGTTCCGTACGTGCTCCAGCCCGTCGATCAGCGCGTCGACATCGGCGGGAGAGGAGTACAGGTAGAAAGACGCCCGCGTGGTCGCCGGAATTCCGTAGCGCAGGCAGACCGGGCGCGCGCAGTGGTGTCCCACGCGGACCGCGATGCCCTGCTCGTCCAGGACCTGGCCCACGTCGTGCGGGTGGATGTCACCGAGGGTGAACGAGATCGCCGCGCCGCGGTCCTCGGCCGTGGTGGGGCCGATGATCCGCAGGTCGGGGACCTCCAGGAGGCGCTTGACCGCGTACTCGGTGATCGCGTGCTCGTGCGCCGCGATCTTGTCCATGCCGATCGAGGTCAGGTAGTCCACGGCCGCACCGAGGCCGACGGCCTGGGCGATCGGGGGCGTGCCCGCCTCGAACTTGTGGGGCGCCGGGGCGTACGTCGAGGCGTGCATCGACACGGTCTCGATCATCTCGCCGCCGCCGAGGAACGGGGGCAGGTCCTCCAGGAGCTCCTGGCGGCCCCACAGGACGCCGATGCCGGTCGGGCCGCACATCTTGTGGCCGGTGAAGGCCACGAAGTCGGCGCCGAGCGCCTGCACGTCCAGCGGCATGTGCGGAGCGGCCTGCGAGGCGTCGATCAGCACCAGCGCGCCGACCTCCTGCGCGCGCCGGACGATCGCGTCGACCGGGTTGATCGTGCCCATGATGTTGGAGACCAGCGTGAAGGAGACGATCTTCGTCTTCTCCGTGATGACCTCTTCGATGTTGGACAGGTCGAGCCGGCCGTCGTCGGTGAGGCCGAACCACTTCAGCTTCGCGCCCGTGCGCTGCGCGAGCAGCTGCCACGGCACGATGTTGGAGTGGTGCTCCATCTCCGTGATGGCGATCTCGGTGTCGCGGTCGACCCGGTAGGGCTCGTCGGCCCAGCCGAGCATGTTCGCGACCAGGTTGAGCGACTCCGAGGCGTTCTTGGTGAAGATCACCTCGTCGCGGCTCGGCGCGTTGACGAAGGCGGCGACCTTGTCGCGGGCGCCCTCGTACAGCGCCGTGGCCTCCTCGGCGAGCACGTGCACGCCGCGGTGGACGTTGGCGTTGTGCCGCTCGTAGTACTCGTTCAGCGCGTCGAGCACCTGGCGCGGCTTCTGCGAGGTCGCCGCGTTGTCCAGGTAAACGATCTTCTTCCCGTCGTGGACCACACGATCCAGCAGGGGGAAGTCCTTGCGGATCGCCTCGATGTCGAGGAGGCCAGGCAGCTGTGTCACGCGGTCGCGCCACCCTTCACGTACTTGTCGTAGCCCTCGTTCTCCAGCTGGTCGGCGAGCTCGGCGCCGCCGGACTCGGCGATGCGGCCGTTCGCGAACACGTGCACGAAGTCGGGCTTGATGTAGCGCAGGATGCGCGTGTAGTGGGTGATCAGCAGGGTGCCGACCTCACCGGTCTCGCGGACGCGGTTGACGCCCTCGGAGACGATGCGCAGGGCGTCGACGTCGAGGCCGGAGTCGGTCTCGTCGAGGATCGCGATCTTCGGCTTGAGGAGCTCCAGCTGGAGGATCTCGTGGCGCTTCTTCTCACCGCCGGAGAAGCCCTCGTTGACGTTGCGCTCGGCGAAGGCCGGGTCCATCTGGAGCTGCTCCATGGCGGACTTGACCTCCTTCACCCAGGTGCGCAGCTTGGGGGCCTCGCCGCGGATGGCGGTGGCGGAGGTGCGCAGGAAGTTGGAGACCGAGACGCCGGGGACCTCGACCGGGTACTGCATGGCGAGGAAGACGCCGGCGCGGGCGCGCTCGTCGACGGACATCTCCAGGACGTCCTCGCCGTCGAGGGTCACGGTGCCACCGGTGATGGTGTACTTCGGGTGACCGGCGAGGGAGTACGCCAGGGTGGACTTGCCGGAGCCGTTGGGGCCCATGATGGCGTGCGTCTCACCCTGCTTGACCGTCAGGTCGACACCCTTGAGGATCTCGCGGGCGCCGTTCTCGGCCTCGACGGAGACGTGCAGGTCGTGGATTTCAAGCGTTGCCATGGGTACCTCAGGACTCCTGGGTGAGGGAGACGAGCACGTCGTCCCCTTCGATCTTTACGGGGTAAACGGGGACGGGGCGCGTCGCGGGCAGACCGGAGGGCTTGCCGGTGCGCAGGTCGAAGGCCGACCCGTGCAGCCAGCACTCGATCATGCAGTCCTCGACCTCACCCTCCGAGAGCGAGACGTTCGCGTGCGAGCAGATGTCGTTGATCGCGAACACCTCCCCCTCGGTGGAGACGATGGACACCGGCGTGCCGTCGAGTTCCACCCGCTTGGGGGTGTTCTCCTCCAGCTCGCTCAGCGCGCAGGCCTTGACGTACGTCATCAGACGGCCGCCGCCAGCTCGGCCTCGATCTTCGCGATGAGGCGCTCCTCGATGTCCGCGACACCGATCTGCTGGACGAGCTCGGCGAAGAAGCCGCGCACGACCAGACGGCGGGCCTCGTCGGCGGGGATGCCGCGGGCCTGCAGGTAGAACAGCTGCTCGTCGTCGAAGCGGCCGGTGGCCGAGGCGTGGCCGGCGCCGACGATCTCGCCCGTCTCGATCTCCAGGTTCGGCACCGAGTCGACGCGCGCGCCGTCCGTGAGGACGAGGTTGCGGTTCATCTCGTAGGTGTCGGTGCCCTCGGCGGACTTCTCGATCAGGACGTCGCCGATCCAGACCGCGTGGGCGTCCTGGCCCTGGAGCGCACCCTTGTAGACCACGTTGGACTTGCAGTGCGGGGCGTCGTGCGTGACCAGGAGGCGGTGCTCCTGGTGCTGGCCGGCGTCCGTGAAGTACAGGCCGAGCATCTCGGCCTCGGCGCCGGGGCCCGCGTAGGTGACGCGCGGGTGCAGGCGGACGAGGTCGCCGCCGAAGGTCACGACGACGGACTTGAAGCTGGCGTCGCGGCCGATGAGGGCGTTGTGCTGCGAGGTGTGGACCGCGGTGTCGTCCCAGTCCTGGACGGACACGAACGTCACCTTGGCGCCGTCGCCGACGAGGATGTCGACGTTGGCGGCGCGCACGCCGTCACCGGTGTGGTCGATCACGATGATCGCCTCGGCGAAGGGCTTGATGTCGAAGACGGTGTGCCCGAAGGTCGTGCCGCCCTCGCCGTGCAGGGCGACCCGGATGGGCTCGGCGAGCACGGTCTCCTTGGGCACGGTGACGACCGTGGCCTTGGCGAACGAGGAGAAGGCCTGGGCGGCGACGCGGTCGACGGGGGTGCCGGCCTTGCCGATCCGCTCGTCGCCGCGCTCGACGGACTCGACGGTGACGCCCTCGGGGGCGTCGATCTGGGCCTTCATGGTTCCGTTGGCGACCGCGGTGCCGTCGTGCAGGCCCTTGAGGCGGGCGAGCGGGGTGAACCGCCACTCCTCCTCGCGGCCGTGCGGGACCGGGAAGTCGGCCACGTCGAAGGACGGGGGCGCGCTCATCCGGGTGGCGACGGTGGACTCGGCGGCCACCGCGATCGCGCCGGCGGTCGTGGAGCCCGCGGCGATGTTCTGAGCCTCAGCCATGGCTGTCGTTCTGCTCTCTTCCTGCGTCAAAGAATGTGCTGCGGAGGGGACGGGACGGTCGGGACTAGCCGACCGAGCCCTCCATCTGCAGCTCGATCAGCCGGTTCAGCTCCAGCGCGTACTCCATCGGCAGCTCCTTGGCGATCGGCTCGACGAAGCCGCGCACGATCATCGCCATGGCCTCGAACTCGGTGAGGCCGCGCTGCATGAGGTAGAACAGCTGGTCGTCGGAGACCTTGGAGACGGTGGCCTCGTGGCCCATCGTCACGTCGTCCTCGCGGACGTCGACGTAGGGGTAGGTGTCCGAGCGGGAGATGGTGTCGACCAGGAGCGCGTCGCACAGCACGTTGGACTTGGAGCCCGCGGCGCCCTCGCCGATCTCCACCAGGCCGCGGTAGGAGGTGCGGCCGCCGCCTCGCGCCACCGACTTGGAGACGATGTTCGAGGAGGTGTTCGGCGCCATGTGGACCATCTTGGAGCCGGCGTCCTGGTGCTGGCCCTCGCCCGCGAAGGCGATGGACAGGGTCTCGCCCTTGGCGTGCTCGCCCATCAGGTAGACGGCCGGGTACTTCATGGTGACCTTGGAACCGATGTTGCCGTCGATCCACTCCATGGTCGCGCCCTCGTACGCCACGGCGCGCTTGGTGACCAGGTTGTAGACGTTGTTCGACCAGTTCTGGATGGTCGTGTAGCGGCAGCGGCCGCCCTTCTTGACGATGATCTCGACCACGGCGCTGTGCAGCGAGTCCGAGGAGTAGATCGGGGCGGTGCAGCCCTCGACGTAGTGGACGTAGGCGTCCTCGTCGACGATGATCAGCGTCCGCTCGAACTGGCCCATGTTCTCCGTGTTGATGCGGAAGTAGGCCTGGAGCGGGATGTCCACGTGGACACCCTTGGGGACGTAGATGAAGGAGCCGCCCGACCACACGGCGGTGTTCAGCGAGGCGAACTTGTTGTCGCCGACCGGGATGACCGTGCCGAAGTACTCCTGGAAGAGCTCCGGGTGCTCCTTGAGCGCGGTGTCGGTGTCGAGGAAGATGACGCCCTGCTGCTCCAGGTCCTCGCGGATCTGGTGGTAGACGACCTCGGACTCGTACTGGGCCGCGACACCGGCGACGAGGCGCTGCTTCTCCGCCTCCGGGATGCCGAGCTTGTCGTACGTGTTCTTGATGTCCTCCGGCAGGTCCTCCCAGGACTCGGCCTGCTTCTCGGTGGAGCGCACGAAGTACTTGATGTTGTCGAAGTCGATGCCCGACAGGTCGGAGCCCCACTTCGGCATGGGCTTCTTGCCGAACAGCTTGAGGCCCTTGAGGCGGAGGTTCAGCATCCACTCCGGCTCGGACTTCTTCGCCGAGATGTCGCGGACGACCTCCTCGGACAGACCCCGCTTGGCAGCGGCGCCGGCCGCGTCGGAGTCGGCCCAGCCGTATTCGTAGTTGCCCAGGCCATCGAGCTCAGGGTGAGCAGTCTCCGTGGTCATGCGGGGTTCCTCCCGGCCGTACTTGCAGATGCTGATGTGTCGTGCTGTGCCGCGCTTCGCGGGATGAACGTGGTGCACACCCCGTCGCCGTGGGCGATCGTGGCGAGGCGCTGCACATGCGTCCCGAGCAGGCGGGAGAAGACCTCGGTCTCCGCCTCGCAGAGCTGCGGGAACTGCTCGGCGACGTGCGCGACCGGGCAGTGGTGCTGACAGAGCTGTTCACCGCTGTGCGGACCGGGAGCGCTCTTCGCCGTAGCAGCGTACCCGTCCACGGTCAACGCCTTCGCGAGGGCCTCGGTGCGGTCCGCGGGCGCGGCCGCCTCGACGGCTTCCCGGTAGGTCTCCGCCTGTGAGGCCATCCTCGCCCGCGCGAAGGCGGCCACGGCCGCCTCGCCCTTCTCCCCGCCGCCCACGGACTGCGCGATCCAGCGCAGGGCGTCCGCGGCGAGCGTGTCGTAGGACTGGTCGAAGGCGTCGCGCCCGCAGTCGGTGAGCGCGAAGACCTTGGCGGGCCGGCCCCGGGTGCGTGCGCCGTACACACGCTGCTCACGGGGTGCGACCACGTCGTCGGCGACGAGCGTGTCGAGGTGGCGGCGGACGGCGGCCTGGGTGAGGCCGAGACGCTGCGCGAGGTCGGCGACGGTGGAGGGACCGTGGTCCAGGATGGACCTCGCGACCCGGTTGCGGGTTGACCGCTCTCCGGTCGCGAGCTCCCCCTGGGGGGCCTCGCTCGTCCGTTCGCCGTATTTCACAACGCCATTGTTGCGTAATTACCGGAGCCCCGACAAGCCGTGACGGACGCCACTGCTGGTGTCCTCCATCACTAAGGGTTACCTAATCTGTCCACGGAGAGTGATCGAAAGGGGTCGGCTCCACCGCCCCTGGCCAGCGGCGATGCAGGGGAAGGGGGAACCTTCCCCCGGCACCCGTGGGAGCCCCTACCGCTCCGTAGACTCACCCGCATGAGCAACGACCCCGCCGTGGAGATCCGCGGACTGGTGAAACGGTACGGATCGAAGACGGCCGTCGACGGCCTGGACCTCACCGTCCCCGGCGGCGCGGTCACCGCGGTCCTCGGCCCCAACGGCGCGGGCAAGACCACCACGATCGAGACCTGCGAGGGCTACCGCCGCCCCGACGCCGGCACCGTCCGCGTCCTGGGCCTCGACCCGGTGGCCCGGGCGGAGGCCCTGCGCCCGCGGATCGGCGTGATGCTCCAGTCCGGCGGCGTCTACTCCGGTGCCCGCGCCGTCGAGATGCTGCGCCACATGGCGAAGCTGTACGCCGACCCGCTGGACGTCGACGCCCTGGTCGAGCGCCTCGGCCTCGGCGGCTGCGGCCGCACCCCCTACCGCCGGCTCTCCGGCGGCCAGCAGCAGCGGCTCTCCCTGGCCATGGCCGTCGTCGGCCGCCCCGAGCTGGTCTTCCTGGACGAGCCCACCGCCGGCCTGGACCCGCAGGCCCGCCGCGCCACCTGGGACCTCGTACGGGAGCTGCGCGCCGACGGGGTCGCCGTCGTCCTCACCACCCACCACATGGACGAGGCCGAGCAGCTCGCCGACGAGGTGGCCATCGTGGACGCCGGCAAGGTCATCGCCCACGGCAGCCCCGAGCAGCTCTGCCGCGGCGGCGCCGAGAACACCCTGCGCTTCTCCGGCCGCCCCGCCCTCGACCTCGCCTCCCTCCTCAAGGCCCTGCCCGACGGCACCGAGGCCGCCGAGCTCACCCCCGGCTCCTACCGGGTCACCGGCGACGTGGACCCGCAGCTGCTGGCCACCGTCACCTCCTGGTGCGCCCAGCACGGGGTGATGCCCAGCAGCCTCACGGTGGAACGGCACACCCTCGAGGACGTCTTCCTCGAACTGACCGGTAAGGAGCTGCGCGCATGAGCGCCGGTACGTTCACCCCGCGGCCGGGGGCCGCGCCGGTCACCCGGATGATCTGGGCGCAGACCGCGCTGGAGACCCGGATGCTGCTGCGCAACGGTGAGCAGCTGCTGCTCACCGTGATCATCCCGGCGCTGCTGCTGACCCTGTTCTCCGCCGTCGACATCGTCGACACGGGGGAGGGGAAGTCCGTGGACTTCCTCGCGCCGGGCGTGCTCGCGCTCGCCGTGATGTCCACCGCCTTCACCGGCCAGGCCATCGCCACCGGCTTCGACCGCCGCTACGGGGTCCTCAAGCGGCTCGGGGCCTCCCCGCTGCCGCGCTGGGCGCTGATGGCCGCGAAGACCCTGTCGGTGCTGGTCACCGAGGTGCTCCAGATCGCCCTGCTGACGGTGATCGCCCTCGCGCTGGGCTGGTCCCCGCACGGGAACCCGCTCGCGGTGGCGGCCCTCGTGCTGCTGGGTACCGCCGCCTTCTCCGGACTCGGGCTGCTGATGGCGGGCACCCTCAAGGCCGAGGTGACGCTGGCCGCCGCCAACCTGGTGTTCCTGCTGCTGCTGGTCGGCGGCGGGGTGATCGTGCCGCTGGAGAAGTTCCCCGGCGCGGCCCAGGCCGTCCTCGGGCTGCTGCCGGTCTCGGCGCTGTCCGACGGGCTGCGCGAGGTGCTCCGGCACGGGTCCGGGCTCCCGATGGGCGACGTGGCGGTACTGGCCGGCTGGGCGGTCCTGGGGCTGGGCGCGGCCGCGAAGTGGTTCCGCTGGGAGTAGGGCACAGCCGCCCCCGAGCGGAACCGACGCCGCGTCGGCGGCCCCCGGTTCCGCCGGGACGGGGTGACGATGCTCTCCGCCCCGCGGCCCGTCCGGCGGGAGTGAATCACCGCCGCGGGTCGTTGGGCGTGCGGGAGGCCGACCACCTCCACGGGAAGCGGACGGGCGACGCCGGGGGACGACGAGCATGGTGCAGCGGGAGGCCGTACTACGGCTGGACGGGCAGTGGGCGCGGATCCGTTCGGGGGCCGCGCAGGCGGATCCCGGCGAGGCGGACCGGCTGCTCGGCGAGCTGATCGGGGCGCTGCGCGAGCCCGCCCGGACCGATCCGGAGTGCGCGGCCCGGCTGGGGCTGCGCCTCGGCGACCTCGCCGGGCGCCGGTTCGCCGCCGGGGACCGGGCGGGGGCGCTGGCCGCCATCGAGGAGGGCCTGCGGCACGCGCAGCAGGCCGCGGGGCACGCGCCCGAGTACGCCCGGTGGTACGCCCGGGGGCTGATCAACCAGGGGGTCTGGCTGGCCTGGCCGCTGAGCGACGCCGCCCGCCTGCCCCGGCATCCGCTCGGCGAGGCCGCGGAGGAGGGCCCGGGCGCGATGGAACGGGCGGCCGGCGAGCGGGCCCGTGACCTGACCCGGGCCGCCGTCGAGGTGTGGGCCGGGCTCGACCAGGACGACCCCGTCAACCGGCGCGGGCTCGCCCAGGCCAAGGTGTTCCTCGGCGACCGCCTGGCGGAGCTGGGCCTCGCCGCCGACGCCGTCGCCTGGGCGGTGGACGCCGAGGCCGGGTTCCGCCGGCTGCTGCTCGCCTCCCCCGGGCCCGAGGAGGCCCAGGAGGCGGAGGAGGCCCTCGACCACATCGGCCGCCAGCTGGAGCTGCGGCTGCGCTACCTGTCGTTCGACTCCCTGGCCGGGCTGCGGACCGGCGGGCTGCTGCCCGAGCGGCTGCTCCCGCAGGCGGTGGTGGCCGCGCGGATCCAGGGGGCGTCCGAGGAGGACGTGGCCGCCCGGCTGGGGCTGGAGGCCGAGCAGGTCGCCACCATGCTGGAGGTCACCCCCTGGCGTGCGGTGTGGCGCGTCGAGGTGCGCGGCGCCGACGGGCTGTGGGCCGTGGTGCCCGCCCCCTGGCGGGGCTCGGCGGAGGTGCGGCAGCGCACCGCCGAGGAGGTGGGGACGGAGGTGGTGCGGGGCTTCATGGCCTCCCCGCAGTACCCCGGCGACGCCGCCCTGTGGCGGGTACGGGTGTGGTGGCACGAGGAGGGCGACCCGGCCGGAGCCAGGTTCCGCCTGGTCGTCGGGCCCGACGCACCCGCAGCCACCCCCTCGTGAAAGTTTGCACAAAGCGGCGCATACGATAGGCGCCGTGTTGAACCCATTCGCATACCTCGCCGCCCGCTGGACCCCGTCACCCCGGATCGTCCAGCGTGCCGCCGCCATCGCGGTCCTGATGAGCGTCGTCATCGTCGTCACCGGCGGTGCGGTACGGCTGACCGGTTCCGGTCTCGGCTGCGACACCTGGCCCAAGTGCACGGACGACAGCCTGATCGTGACCGAGGCGCAGGGCTTCCACGGCGCCATCGAGTTCGGCAACCGGATGCTCACGTACGTGCTCTGCGCGGCGGTCGGCGGCGTGATCCTCACGGCCCGCTCCGCCAAGCCGTGGCGGCGCTCCCTGACGAAGCTCGGCTGGACCCAGTTCGCCCTCGTCATGGGCAACGCCGTCCTCGGCGGCATCACCGTGCTGACGGGTCTGAACCCGTACAGCGTGGCCGGGCACTTCCTGCTGGCGACCACCCTGCTCGCGGTCACGACGATCACCTGGCAGCGCACCCGCGAGGGTGACGGCGCCCCCCGCCCGCGCGTGCCGGGTCCGGTGCGCAAGCTGTCGTGGGCCCTGATCGCCACCACCCTGGTGCTGATCGCGGCGGGCACGGTCGTGACCGGCTCCGGGCCGCACGCCGGCGACAAGAGCGAGATCAAGCGGATGCCGTTCGACTGGGCGACCACCGCCCACGTCCACGCGATCGCCGCCTGGCTGGTGTGCGCGCTGGGCGTGGCGATGTGGCTGGTGCTGCGGGTGGTCGACGCCCCCGCCGACACCCGGGCGCGCGCCCGGGACCTGCTGGTCGTGCTGCTCGCCCAGGGCGCCATCGGCTACGTGCAGTTCTTCACCTCGCTGC
Organism: Streptomyces sp. NPDC058157; assembly: GCF_042884105.1. Classification (NCBI taxonomy): domain Bacteria; kingdom Bacillati; phylum Actinomycetota; class Actinomycetes; order Kitasatosporales; family Streptomycetaceae; genus Streptomyces; species Streptomyces sp. NPDC058157. The sequence goes on along the minus strand of NZ_JBHVUQ010000032.1, from coordinate 8,947 downwards.
CCGAGGCCCTGGTCGCCGCCCACATGCTCGGCTCCTGCCTGGTGTGGGTCTCCGTGCTGCGCCTGGCCCTGAGCCTGCGCGAGCGCTCGGACGAACAGGCGGACGCCCCGGCCCGCGACGACGCACAGCTCTCGGCGGTCTAGGGGGCGTCCCCCTAGCCCCCCTCGTCCAGCCGGTAGACGCGGCGGGCGTTGCCCGCCGCGAGCATGGCCGCGACCCGGTCGGCGTCCCGCCAGGACCAGGCCCCTTCCGCCACCCAGCCGCCCAGCACCCGGCCGAGCGCCTCGCGGAACACCAGGGCGCCGACCGCGTGCAGCTCGGGCAGGCCTCGACCGCCGCTGGAGAACAGCAGCTTCCCGAAGGGCGCGAGCTCCAGCAGCTCGGCCAGCACGGCCGCCGCCCGCGCCCCCGTGCGGGCGAGGGCGGGCCCGAGGTCGGCGTGGACGTGCGGGTACGCCGCGGCGAGCCGCGCCGTGTGCCGGTGGTGCGGGTACCCCGCGAGCAGGACGAGCCGTGACCCCGGGCCCGCCGTGGCCCGGACGACCCCGGTCAGCGCCTCCGGTGCGGCCCCGCCGGTGTGCAGCTGGAGCGGCAGCCCGCAGGTCACCGCGCTCCACAGCAGGTGCCGCAGCAGCACGGGGTCCCGTACCGGCCCTCCCCCGGCCCGCGCGGCCAGCCACCGCCCGGCCGCCCCGCGGACCTCGCCGGGGCCGGGCGGCTGCGGGTGCGCGGCCAGCGCGGCGGCGTACCCGGCGTGGGGCCCGCAGCCGAAGGCGACGGCGCCCGAGGCGGCGTGGTGGACGGCTCCGGCGAGGTTGGCGAGGAAGGCGGCGACGGTCTCCGAGGTGTCGGCGGCCCGCTCGGCGAGCGATTCCAGCCGGACCACCTCGAAGGCCTCGGCGTCCCCCGCGAGGGCCAGCTCCTTGGGCCCGGTGAGGTCGTCCCCGGGTGCTCCCGTGTCGACCAGGTACGCACCCACCCCGGAGCCCCGCAGCAGTCTGCGCGCGCTCTCGGCGGCCCCGAGCTCGCGCCGCCGGGCCAGGTAGCGGGCGGGCGCGCAGTGCGGCTCCAGGCCCAGCAGGGGCGGGCACCAGCGGCGTACGGCGAAGCCGGCCTGGGTGTCGAAGAAGGTGGTGCCAGCGGCGGGCGGGCCGGCCGAGCGGACCAGCTGGGCCTCGAAGGTGGCGAGTCCGAGCTCCGTGCGGAGGACTCCGTGGCAGTGCTGGTCCACCAGGGGCGGCGTTTCGATCATCCGGTCATCCCGTTGCGGACGTGAGGAAGCGGCTTCCACACGTCCTAACGGGTGAGCGGGGTATGAAGTATTGCCCCGGTCGTTGACCGGCCGGTTCAGGCGGTCGGGTTGGCCGGTCCGCCCACCTGGATCCCGGCCATGCGGGTCCACTCGTACGGACCGGTCTTCACGCGCGCGGCGAGCTCTCCGTCGAAGTCCTCGTGGAGGGTCAGCCCGGCCTTCTCGGCGGCGAGCTGCGCCACGGCGTACGTGGGGGCCACCAGGTCGCCCCAGCCGCCGTCGGTGCCCACGAGGACGATCCGGGTGCCGGCCTGGCCGATGTGCGCGAGCTGGCCCTCGGCGCCGCCGTGCTGCTTGGCGAACGCGCCGATCTGCCGGGCCAGCTTCGCCGCCGTGCGGCTGTGCTTCTTGTCCGCGGCCTCTGCGGTCTGTGCGGTGTCTGCGGTGTCTGCCATGGACCGCATGCTACCGGCGGGTAATCAAGGGAGGAAGCGTCAACGGAGGAAGGGATCCACGGCCACGGCCACGAACAGCAGCGACACATAGGTGATCGACCAGTGGAACAGCCGCATCTCCTTGAGCTTCGCGCCCGTGATCCCGGCCTTGGCCCGTGCGTTCAGCGCGTGCGCCTCCCACAGCCACCAGCCGCCCGCCAGCAGCGCGACGGAGGTGTAGAACCAGCCGGTGTAGTGCAGCGGCGTCAGCAGCAGCGAGACGGCGACCATCACCCAGCTGTAGATGACGATCTGGCGCGCCACGGCCTTGTTGCCCGCGACGACCGGCAGCATCGGCACGCCGACCCGCGCGTAGTCGTCCTTCACCTTCATGGACAGCGGCCAGTAGTGCGGCGGCGTCCAGAAGAAGATGACGAGGAAGAGGATGACGGCGGCCCAGGAGACCTCGTTGCGCACGGCCGACCAGCCGATGAGCACCGGCATGCAGCCGGCGATCCCGCCCCAGACGATGTTCTGCGCGGTCCGCCGCTTCAGCAGCATCGTGTAGACGACCACGTAGAAGAGGAGCGCGCCGAGGGCGAGCGCGGCCGACAGCCAGTTGATCAGCAGGCCGAAGAACAGGGTCGACACGACCCCGAGCGTGATGCCGAAGACCAGGCACTCGCGCGGGCTCACCATGCCGGTCACCAGCGGCCGCTGCGACGTACGGTCCATCAGGGCGTCGATGTCGCGGTCGATGTACATGTTGAGCGCGTTGGCGCCGCCCGCCGACAGGTAGCCGCCGAAGCAGGTGGCGAGCACCAGCCACAGCGACGGCACGCCCTGCTCGGCGAGGAACATCACCGGCACTGTGGTGATCAGCAGAAGTTCGATGATCCGCGGCTTGGTCAAAGCCACGAAAGCCATGGCCCGGGCCCCGAACGGCCGGTGACCGGGGCTCGTCCCGAGCACCCCCGCTGGACGGGATTCGACGGCCGTCACGCACACCCCTGAGAGAGAATCCAGCAAGCTTCCGAAGCGATGCCTCCAGTAAATGAAGGCTCGGTAAAGGCTTGCGCGTACCACGCCACTGTAGACGTAGCTCTTGCCCCGCCCTGCGCGGGGGTCGCCTCGTGTTGAGCCGATCGGACCGCCGGCAAGATCATCGGCGGCGGATCCCAGGTGAACACCGGACACCGGGAGGGCGACGCACTGCCTGCACTCGAATAGCCGCACGCGCTGGCGGGGGTAGGCTCGGAATCGCCCCGGTGTCACCGTTCGTCACCGGGAAAACAACATGTGGAGAGGAGCCCTGCACAGGTGAGCACCAAGCCGACCACCCCAGAGCTCGAGTGGACCGAACTGGACCAGCGGGCCGTCGACACCGCCCGCATCCTGGCCGCCGACGCGGTCCAGAAGGTCGGGAACGGACACCCCGGTACGGCGATGAGCCTGGCCCCCGCCGCGTACACGCTTTTCCAGAAGGTCATGCGGCACGACCCGTCCGACCCGCAGTGGGTCGGCCGCGACCGTTTCGTGCTCTCCGCGGGGCACTCGTCCCTCACCCTTTACACCCAGCTCTACCTCGGCGGGTTCGGCCTGGAGCTGGAGGACCTCGAGTCCTTCCGCACCTGGGGCTCCAAGACCCCCGGCCACCCGGAGTACGGCCACACCGCCGGCGTCGAGACCACCACCGGCCCGCTGGGCCAGGGCGTCGCGAACGCGGTGGGCATGGCCATGGCCGCCCGCTACGAGCGCGGCCTGTTCGACCCGGAGGCCGCCACGGGCGCCTCCCCGTTCGACCACATGGTCTACGCGATCGCGGGTGACGGCTGCCTGCAGGAGGGCATCTCCCACGAGGCGTCCGCGCTGGCCGGCCACCAGAAGCTCGGCAACCTGGTGCTGCTGTGGGACGACAACCACATCTCCATCGAGGGTGACACGGAGACGGCCGTCTCCGAGGACACCATGAAGCGCTACGAGGCGTACGGCTGGCACGTCCAGCGCGTCGAGCAGCAGGCCAACGGCGACCTCGACCCGAAGGCCCTCTTCGCCGCCCTCCAGGCCGCCAAGGCCGAGACCGGGCGCCCGTCCTTCATCGCGGCCCGCTCGATCATCGCCTGGCCCGCGCCGCACGCCCAGAACACCGAGGCCGCCCACGGCTCGGCCCTCGGCAACGACGAGGTCGCCGCCACCAAGCGCGTGCTCGGCTTCGACCCGGAGAAGACCTTCGAGGTCTCCGACGAGGTCCTCGCCCACACCCGCGCCCTGGCCGACCGCGGCCGCGAGGCCCGCGCCGCCTGGGAGAAGGACTTCTCCGCCTGGCGCACCGCCAACCCGGAGCGCGCCGCCTCCTTCGACCGCATCGAGTCCAACGAGCTTCCCGAGGGCTGGGAGGACAAGCTCCCCGTCTTCGAGACCGGCAAGGGCGTCGCCACCCGCGCGGCCTCCGGCAAGGTCCTGGAGGCGCTCGGCGCGGTCATCCCGGAGCTGTGGGGCGGCTCGGCCGACCTGGCCGGCTCCAACAACACCACCATCGACAAGAACTCCTCGTTCCTGCCGGTGGGCAACCCGCTGCCGGAGGCCGACCCCTACGGCCGCACCGTCCACTACGGCATCCGCGAGCACGCGATGGCCGCCGTGATGAACGGCATCGCGCTGCACGGCCACACCCGCATCTACGGCGGCACCTTCCTGGTGTTCTCCGACTACATGCGCAACGCCGTCCGCCTGTCCTCCCTAATGCACCTGCCGGTGACGTACGTGTGGACGCACGACTCCATCGGCCTCGGCGAGGACGGCCCGACCCACCAGCCGGTCGAGCACGTCGCCTCGCTGCGCGCCATCCCGGGCCTCAACGTGATCCGCCCGGCCGACGCCAACGAGACCGCCATCGCCTGGCGCGAGGTCCTGCGCCGCCACACCAAGGTGTTCGGCAAGGGCGCCCCGCACGGCCTGGCCCTCACCCGCCAGGGCGTGCCGACCTACGAGCGCAACGAGGACGCGGCCAAGGGCGGCTACGTGCTGTTCGAGGCCGAGGGCGGCCCCGCCCAGGTCGTCCTGATCGGCACCGGCTCCGAGGTCCAGCTCGCCGTCGCCGCGCGCGAGGCGCTGCAGGCCGAGGGCGTGCCCGCCCGGGTCGTCTCGATGCCCTGCGTCGAGTGGTTCGAGGAGCAGTCCCAGGAGTACAAGGACGGCGTCCTGCCGCCTTCCGTCAAGGCGCGAGTCGCGGTCGAGGCCGGCATCGGCCTGACCTGGCACCGTTACGTCGGGGACGCGGGCCGGATCGTCTCGCTGGAGCACTTCGGTGCCTCGGCGGACGGCGCCGTGCTGTTCCGCGAGTTCGGCCTCACCGCCGAAGCCGTGACCGCAGCCGCGAAGGACTCCCTCAACGCCGCTGCGCGCTGACCCGGTACAAAAACCAGTAGGAGATGCAATTCCGATGACAGACGCACTCAAGCGCCTCTCCGACGAGGGCGTGGCGATCTGGCTGGACGACCTGTCCCGCAAGCGCATCACGTCCGGCAACCTCGCCGAGCTGATCGACCAGCAGCACGTGGTCGGTGTCACCACCAACCCGTCGATCTTCCAGAAGGCCATCAGCAGCGGTGACGGCTACGAGCAGCAGCTCGCCGACCTCGCCGCCCGCAAGGTCACCGTCGACGAGGCCATCCGCATGATCACCACGGCGGACGTCCGCGACGCCGCCGACATCCTGCGCCCCCTCTACGACTCCACCGAGGGTCAGGACGGCCGGGTCTCGATCGAGGTCGACCCGCGCCTGGCGCACGACACCACGGCGACCGTCGCCGAGGCCAAGCAGCTCGCCTGGCTGGTGGACCGCCCGAACACGCTCATCAAGATCCCGGCGACCAAGGCCGGCCTGCCGGCGATCACCGAGGTCATCGGCCGGGGCATCAGCGTCAACGTGACGCTGATCTTCTCGCTGGAGCGCTACCGCGAGGTCATGGACGCCTACCTCGCGGGCCTGGAGAAGGCCAAGGCCGCCGGCCTGGACCTCTCCCTGATCCACTCGGTCGCTTCGTTCTTCGTGTCCCGCGTGGACACCGAGATCGACAAGCGCCTGGACTCCGTCGGCACCGACGAGGCCAAGGCCCTGAAGGGCAAGGCGGCCCTCGCCAACGCCCGTCTGGCCTACGAGGCGTACGAGGAGGTCTTCTCCTCCGACCGCTGGGCGGCCCTGGACCGGGCGCACGCCAACAAGCAGCGCCCCCTGTGGGCCTCCACCGGCGTCAAGGACCCGGCGTACAAGGACACCCTGTACGTGGTGGACCTGGTCGCCCCCGGCACCGTCAACACCATGCCCGAGGCGACCCTGGAGGCCACCGCCGACCACGGCGAGGTCACCGGGGACACCATCCGCGGCACGTACGAGCAGGCGCGCGCCGAGCTCGAAGCGGTCGCGAAGCTGGGCATCTCGTACGACGATGTGGTGCAGCTGCTCGAGGACGAGGGCGTCGAGAAGTTCGAGGCGGCCTGGAACGACCTGCTGAAGTCGACCGAGGCGGAGCTCAAGCGCCTCACCCCCGCGGAGGACTGAGTATTTTGTCGGTGAACGGAGCGAACCCGCTTCGTGACGCACAGGACCGGCGGCTCCCGCGCATCGCGGGACCGTCCGGCCTGGTGATTTTCGGCGTTACGGGTGACCTGTCGCGCAAGAAGCTCATGCCCGCCGTCTACGACCTCGCCAACCGCGGCCTGCTGCCCCCGGGCTTCTCGCTGATCGGTTTCGCCCGCCGCGAGTGGCAGGACGAGGACTTCGCCCAGGAGGTGTACGAGGCCGTCAAGCAGCACTCGCGCACCCCCTTCCGGGAGGAGGTCTGGCAGCAGCTGGTGCAGGGCTGCCGGTTCGTCCAGGGCGAGTTCGACGACGACGCGGCCTTCGAGACGCTCAAGCAGACGATCGACGAACTCGACAAGGCCCAGGGCACGGGCGGCAACTTCGCCTTCTACCTCTCGGTGCCGCCGAAGTTCTTCCCCAAGGTGGTCCAGCAGCTCAAGAACCACGGGCTGGCGCAGAAGGAGGGCTCCTGGCGGCGTGCCGTCATCGAGAAGCCCTTCGGCCACGACCTCAAGAGCGCCGAGGAGCTCAACCAGGTCGTCCACGAGGTCTTCCCCCGGGACGAGGTCTTCCGGATCGACCACTACCTCGGCAAGGAGACCGTCCAGAACATCCTGGCGCTCCGCTTCGCCAACACCATGTTCGAGCCGATCTGGAACCGGTCGTACGTCGACCACGTGCAGATCACCATGGCGGAGGACATCGGCATCGGCGGCCGGGCCGGGTACTACGACGGCATCGGCGCCGCCCGTGACGTCATCCAGAACCACCTGCTCCAGCTGCTGGCGCTCACGGCGATGGAGGAGCCCGGCTCCTTCCACCCCAAGGCCCTGGTGGCGGAGAAGCTGAAGGTGCTCAGCGCCGTCGAGATCCCCGAGGACCTGGGCAAGCACACCGTGCGCGGCCAGTACTCGGCGGCCTGGCAGGGCGGCGAGAAGGTCAAGGGGTACCTGGAGGAGGACGGGATCAACCCGAACTCCAAGACCGACACCTACGCGGCCATCCGCCTGGAGATCAACAACCGCCGCTGGGCGGGCGTCCCGTTCTACCTGCGCACGGGCAAGCGCCTGGGCCGCCGGGTGACCGAGATCGCGGTGGTCTTCAAGCGGGCGCCGTACCTGCCGTTCGAATCGGGCGCGACCGAGGAGCTGGGGCAGAACGCCCTGGTCATCCGGGTCCAGCCGGACGAGGGCGTGACGGTCCGTTTCGGCTCCAAGGTGCCCGGCACCTCCATGGAGGTCCGGGACGTCACGATGGACTTCGCCTACGGCGAGTCCTTCACGGAGTCCAGCCCCGAGGCCTACGAGCGGCTCATCCTCGACGTCCTCCTCGGCGACGCGAACCTCTTCCCGCGTCACCAGGAAGTCGAGCTGTCCTGGAACATCCTCGACCCGATCGAGGAGTACTGGGACAAGCACGGCAAGCCCGCGCAGTACCCGGCGGGCACGTGGGGGCCGGTCGAGGCGGACGAGATGCTCGCACGAGACGGACGGAGCTGGCGCCGGCCATGAAGATCGACCTCACGGAGACCACCTCCAGCAAGATCAACGCCGCCTTGGTGCAGGCGCGCCGGGACATCGGCACGCCGGCCATCGGCATGGTCCTCACGCTGGTGATCGTGACCGACGAAGAGAACGCGTACGACGCGCTCAAGTCGGCGAACGACGCCTCCCACGAACACCCTTCGCGGATCGTCGTCGTGGTCAAGCGGGTCAGCCGCTCCCCGCGCAGCCGCCGCGAAGCCCGGCTCGACGCGGAGATCCGTGTCGGGGCGGACTCCGGTACCGGCGAAACCGTCGTACTGCGCCTGCACGGCGAACTGGTCGACCACGCCCAGTCCGTCGTACTGCCCCTGCTGCTGCCGGACGCCCCCGTGGTGGTCTGGTGGCCGGAGGGCGCTCCGGTGGACCTGGCGGGCGATCCGCTGGGCGCGCTGGGGCAGCGCCGGATCACGGACACCTACTCCTCCGAGCACCCGATCAACGCGCTCGGTGCCCGGGCGGAGGCGTACGCCCCGGGTGACACGGACCTGTCCTGGACCCGGATCACGCCGTGGCGCTCGATGCTGGCCGCCGCGCTGGACCAGGTGACGCTGTCGCCGGTCGTCTCGGCGACCGTCGAGGGCGAGGACGAGAACCCGAGCTGCGAGCTGCTGGCCATGTGGCTGGCGGACCGTCTCGGGGTCCCGGTCAACCGGACCCTGTCAGGGGGGCCGGGGCTGACCGCCGTGCGCATGGAGACCAAGGACGGCTCGATCGTCCTGGACCGCGCGGACGGCTCGCTGGCCACGCTGTGCATGCCGGGGCAGCCGGACCGTGCGGTGGCGCTGAAGCGGCGTGACACGGCCGAGCTGCTGGCGGAGGAGCTCCGCCGGCTGGACCCGGACAACACGTACGAGGCGTCCCTGAAGTTCGGCGTCTCCCGGCTGTCGACGGAGACTCCGGCGCCGGCTGCCGAGGCGGCGCCTTCCGAGGCGGAGGCTCCGGCGGAGAAGCCGGCCGCCGCCAAGCCGGCGCGCGCGTCGAAGCGGGCCTCGGCGAAGTAGCCGACCCGCCGGGGGGGGCGGGGCGGGGGGTTCGTCTCCCCGCCCCCCCCTTCGCCCGGTGCCCGGGGGGTCCGCCCCGGACCCCCCGCCGCAAAAGCCCGCGGGGGGGGGTAATTGCGCGGGGCGGGAAATAC
>NZ_JBHVUQ010000031.1:0-56041 GCF_042884105.1 Streptomyces sp. NPDC058157 | reverse complement strand
GCGTTTGAGCGCACGGGCGCGAAGCGCACGTATCGGGGTCCGGGGCGGAGCCCCGGGGAACGGGCGAAGGGCGGGTAGGGGACCTCGCCCCGCGCAGCGGCCCACCCACCCGCAGGCGACGGCCGGGCCCCAGCCGGGGGCGGCGGCCCCGCCCCGCCACCGGCGGACGGAGGCCGCCACAGCGGCGCGAAGCCGGGAGGCGGCCCCGGCGCCGGGCCGCGCGAGCCGGGCGTCAGGAGGGAGCGGGGGCCGGGTGGAGCTGGTCCGCCAGCCAGGTCGGGATGCCGCCCAGGAGGTGGAACAGGCGGCGCGCCTCCGCCCGCAGCCGGGAGGCCTCCGGCTCCGGTTCCACCTCCGCCAGCGCGGCCAGCGCAGGGGCCGTGCCCACCAGGAAGCCCAGGTCCTCCCGGATCCGCAGGGACTCCGCGAAGCCCTTGCGGGCCTCCGCCACCTCCCCGTCCCGCAGCGACAGCGCCGCCAGGTGCCGCCACGTGAAGGACAGCAGCAGCACGTCCCCGTGCGCCTCCGCCCCCGCGTGGGCGCGCCGGTAGGCCGGCCGGGCCGCCTGCGGGGCGTCCGCCAGGTGTTCGGCCACCAGCCCCCGCCGGAAGTCCAGCAGCGGCCGGGTCCGGGACCCGGGGGACAGCAGCGCCGCCGCCCGGCCCAGCGCCGAGCGGGCCTCGTCCGCCCGGTCCCTTACGCCGAGCACGGTCGCGGCGTAGGCCAGCTGGCCCCGCTCGCAGGCGGCCGCCCCCCGCTCGTCGTCGTCCCGGGCCGTGGCCTCGGCCGCCCGCAGCGCGTCCTCCGCCTCGCTCCAGCCCTGCCCGGTGAACAGGCACCGTTCGACCAGGAGCGCGGTCCGCTGGACCGCCGCCCAGGCCTCGTGCGCGTGCGGCGTCAGCAGGGCCGCCGCGTCCGTCCAACAGCCGCGCGAGCGCAGCCGCCATATCGCCCGCTGGAGGGGGTCGTCGCCCCCGGTAGGTCCCGCACCGGACATGGCGGTATCCGCCACATTGCCCTCCCCGAAGCAGCCAGCAGCAACCAAGCAGCACGTCGTTGAGCCCTGGGGCGAAATGAGAGCACGGATCGGCGGCATCGGCCAAGGGGTCGGGTGAACTCTTTCACAAAGTCCGGACGGTTCGTCAGCGGCCCCCGTCCGGCCCCTTCGTGTGCATTCGGTCAGCTCATGCGCAGTGCCAGGAAGAAGTCCAGCTTGTCCTCCAGCCGCGAGAGGTCGCGCGCCGTCAGCTGCTCGATTCGCCCGACCCGGTAACGCAGCGTGTTGACGTGCAGGTGCAGCCGCGTCGCGCAGCGGGTCCACGAGCCGTCGCAGTCGAGGAACGCCTCCAGGGTCGGGATGAGCTCCGCCCGGTGCCGGCGGTCGTAGTCCCGCAGCGGGTCCAGCAGCCGGGCCGTGAAGGCGCGGCGCACGTCGTCCGGGACGAACGGCAGCAGCAGCACGTGCGAGGCGAGCTCGTGGTGGCCCGCGGCGCAGACCCGGCCCGGCCGGGCGGCGGCCACCCGGCGGGCGTGCCGGGCCTCCTCCAGCGCGCCGCGCAGCCCCTCGGCGGAGTGCACGGCCGCGCTGACGCCCAGGGTGAGCCGGCCGTCGTCGGCCAGGCCGGCCGCCAGCGGCTCGCGTACGGCGGACAGCAGCGCGTCGGCGTGCAGGGCGGAGTCCGGGCCCTTGTCCTCGCCGGGCTCGCCGGGGAGCGCGGGCAGCGGCACGAGGGCGATCGCCTCGTCCCCCGCGTGGGCCACCGCGATCCGGTCGGACGGCTCCGGCCCGGACAGCGACGGGTCGACGAGGATCTCCTCCAGCAGCGACTGGGCCACCGGGCCGCCGGGGATGTCCCCGCCCTCCCAGTCCACCCGCGCCACGACGACCTGCCAGTGCGGGGCGGAGCCCAGCCCGGGCAGCAGCACCGGGGCGGCCACCCGCAGGCGGGCGGCGATCTCGGCGGGCGGCGCGCCCGTCTGGACCAGCTCCAGCACCTCCTGCGCCAGCCGGCGGCGCACCGTGCGGGCCGCGTCACGGCGGTCCCGTTCGACGGCGATCAGCTGGGTGACGCCCTGGAGCAGGTCGAGCCGCTCGGCCGGCCAGTCGCCGGCGTCCGCCTCGACCGCGAGGAGCCAGTCGGACAGCACGCTCTCGCGCACGTCACGGGCCCCGGGGCCCTGGCCGCGGCCCACTCCCCTGATCGGGAACAGGGAGTAGGTAATACCCTGGATGGACAGCCGGTGCGGGCCCCTGCGGCCGGTCCGGACCGCCGCGAGGTGTTCGCTCGCCAGCGTCGCGCAGACGCCCGGGGCCAGGGGTTCACCCGCCCCGGCGATCTGCCGCCCGGTGGGGGAGAGCACCCAGGCCCGCAGATCGAGGTCCGTGGTGAGCAGATCCAGCACCACATCGGGTCCGCCACCCGCCGGCCCCGAGGTCATCAGCCGCCGGTGCCGGTCCACGACGGCCGCGAGGTCGCCCGCACGCTCGCCGGAGACCTGCCGCACCACGTATTCCGTGATGGTGGCGAATGCAACGTCCTCGTTCACGGCGAAGATCGGGAGCCGATTGCGCCGACAGGCTGAAACCAGATCATCGGGAATGTCGCCGAGTTCCGCTTCGCCCGCCGCGAGGCCGGCCACGCCGGCGCTCGCAAGGATTCGTACGAATGGCTCGGAGTCGGCTGAATTTCTTCGCCATGCCAGGCCAGTGAGGACGAGTTCTCCTCCGGAGAGGTATCGGCTGGGATCCCTCAGGTCGGTCGTCATGACCCCGCGGACCGTCCGGTCGAGTTCTTCCTCGCCGCCCAGCAGCCGCAGCCCCAGCGCCTCGGTTTCCAGCAGTGCGCGCAGCCGCATGATGTCGCCGCCGATCTGTCTCGAATGTTGCCGTTGGAAATCGGGCAGGTCGTCGCATCCTGCCTTTCATACGAATCTACAAGACGAGGGAGGCACCCAGCCAACTGCTTCATGGTTTCGGTGACTGCACCCCGGGGCGCCGGGCTTGTGTACTGGCTCCACACCGCGTTAACAGCACGTGAACGACCAGTCGAGGGCCCCTAGGCCTCCTGGCTTGAAGTGAACGGCCCGACTAAGAAGAAGAGAGCCGCACATGGACTTCCTTCGCCCCGCCAGCTGGGAGGAGGCACTCGCCGCCAAGGCCGAGTACCCCACAGCTGTGCCGATTGCGGGTGGCACCGACATCATGGTCGAGATCAACTTCGACCACCGCCGTCCGGAATACCTCCTGGACCTGGGCCGCATCGAGCTGCTGCGGGAGTGGGAGGTCGGCGAGGAGGTCACCGAGCTGGGTGCCTCCGTCCCGTACACCCAGATCATGGAGAACCTGCGCGGTACTCTCCCGGGTCTCGCGCTCGCCTCGCACACGGTCGCGTCCCCGCAGATCCGCAACCGCGGCGGTGTCGGCGGCAACCTCGGTTGCGCCTCCCCCGCCGGTGACTCCCACCCCGCCCTGCTGGCCGCCGGCTGCGAGGTCGAGGTCGAGTCCGTACGCGGCTCCCGCATGATCCCGATCGACGAGTTCTACACCGGCGTGAAGCGCAACGCGCTCGCCGCCGACGAGCTCATCAAGTCGGTGCACATCAAGAACGCCACGGGCCCCCAGCAGTACTCGAAGGTCGGCACCCGCAACGCGATGGTCATCGCCGTGTGCGGCTTCGGCCTCGCGCTGCACCCCGACACCCGCACCGTCCGTACGGGCATCGGCTCCGCCGCCCCGACCCCGGTCCGGGCCAAGGCCGCCGAGGAGTTCCTGAACGCCGCGCTCGAAGAGGGCGGCTTCTGGGACAACGGCAAGGTCATCACCCCGTCGATCGCCAAGCAGTTCGGTGAGCTCGCGTCCGCCGCGTGCAACCCGATCGACGACGTCCGCGGCACGGCGAAGTACCGCCGTCACGCGGTTGGCATCCTTGCTCGCCGCCAGCTCGTCTGGACCTGGGAGCAGTACCGCGGCACCAACGGCCGCTCGCTTGAAGGGGCTGCGTAACCATGCGCGTCAATTTCACCGTCAACGGTCGTCCGCAGGAAGCCGACGACGTCTGGGAGGGCGAGTCCCTCCTCTACGTGCTGCGCGAGCGCCTGGGCCTGCCCGGCTCGAAGAACGCGTGTGAGCAGGGCGAGTGCGGCTCCTGCACCGTCCGCCTCGACGGCGTGCCGGTCTGTTCCTGCCTGGTCGCGGCCGGTCAGGTCGAGGGCCGCGACGTGGTGACCGTCGAGGGCCTGGCCGACTTCTCCAAGCAGCGCGAGGAGCACGGGCACGCCTGTGGCAGCGGCGCCTGCGGCGGCGGCAAGGGCGTGTCCACGGACGAGGCCAAGCAGTGGTCCGCCAAGGGCACCGACTCCCAGACCGGTGAGGGCGTGGAGCTCTCCAACATCCAGCAGGCGTTCATCGACGCCGGCGCGGTCCAGTGCGGCTTCTGCACCCCGGGTCTGCTGGTCCAGGCCGACGCGCTGCTGGAGCAGAACGCCGACCCGTCCGACCAGGACATCCGTGAGGCCCTGTCCGGCAACCTCTGCCGCTGCACGGGCTACGAGAAGATCCTCGACGCGGTCCGCCTCGCGGCCGCCCGTCAGGGAGAGGCGGTCTGATCATGGCTCAGAACACCCGCACCGTGGGTACGCCGACGAACGTCACCCAGAAGCACAACAAGGGCGGCATCGGCGAGTCCACGCTCCGCCCGGACGGCACCCTCAAGGTCACCGGCGAGTTCGCGTACTCCTCGGACATGTGGCACGAGGACATGCTGTGGGGCCAGACCCTGCGCTCCACCGTCGCCCACGCCGAGATCGTCTCCATCGACATCTCCGAGGCCCTGGCCATGCCGGGCGTCTACTCGGTGCTGACGTACGACGACCTGCCGGCCGAGATGAAGAACTACGGCCTGGAGATCCAGGACACCCCGGTCCTCGCCAACGGCCGGGTACGCCACCACGGTGAGCCGGTCGCCCTCGTGGCCGCCGACCACCCGGAGACCGCCCGCCGCGCGGCCGCCAAGATCAAGATCGACTACAAGGAGCTGCCGCTCGTCACGGACGAGGCCTCCGCCCTCGCCGCCGACGCGCCGCTGATCCACCCGGGCCGCGACGACCACCACTCCGGTCACGTCCCGCACCCGAACATCGTGCACCGCCAGCCGATCATCCGCGGCAACGTGGAGGAGGCCCGCAAGCGGGCCGACGTGATCGTCGAGGGCGAGTACACCTTCGGCATGCAGGACCAGGCCTTCCTCGGCCCGGAGTCCGGCCTCGCCGTACCCGCCGAGGACGGCGGCGTCGACCTCTACGTCGCCACCCAGTGGCTGCACTCGGACCTCCAGCAGATCGCCCCGGTCCTGGGCCTCCCGCCGGAGAAGGTCCGCATGACGCTCGCGGGCGTCGGCGGTGCCTTCGGCGGCCGCGAGGACATCTCGATGCAGATCCACGCCTGCCTCCTGGCCCTGGCCACGGGCAAGCCGGTCAAGATCGTCTACAACCGGTTCGAGTCCTTCTTCGGCCACGTGCACCGCCACCCGGCGAAGCTCTGGTACGAGCACGGCGCCACCAAGGACGGCAAGATCACGCACATGAAGTGCAAGATCGTGCTCGACGGCGGTGCCTACGCCTCGGCCTCCCCGGCCGTCGTCGGCAACGCGTCCTCCCTCTCGGTGGGCCCGTACGTCATCGACGACGTGGACATCGAGGCGATCGCGCTCTACACGAACAACCCGCCCTGCGGCGCGATGCGCGGCTTCGGCGCCGTCCAGGCCTGCTTCGCGTACGAGGCCCAGATGGACAAGCTCGCGGCGAAGCTGGGCATGGACCCGGTCGAGTTCCGCCAGCTGAACGCCATGGAGATGGGCACGATCATGCCCACCGGCCAGGTCGTGGACTCCCCGGCCCCGGTCGCCGAGCTGCTGCGCCGGGTCAAGGCCCGTCCGCTGCCGCCGGAGCGCCAGTGGGAGACCGCCGGCGAGGCCGCGGACGTCCGCGCCCTGCCCGGCGGCCTGTCGAACACCACCCACGGCGAGGGCGTCGTGCGCGGCGTCGGCTACGCGGTCGGCATCAAGAACGTCGGCTTCTCCGAGGGCTTCGACGACTACTCCACCGCCCGCGTGCGCCTGGAGGTCATCAACGGCGAGCCCGTCGCGATGGTCCACACGGCCATGGCGGAGGTCGGCCAGGGCGGTATCACCGTCCACGCGCAGATCGCCCGCACCGAGCTGGGCGTCACGCAGGTGACCATCCACCCGGCCGACACGCAGGTCGGCTCCGCCGGTTCCACGTCCGCCTCCCGGCAGACGTACATGACCGGTGGCGCGGTGAAGAACACCTGTGAGCACGTCCGCGAGGCGCTGCTGGAGATGGGCCGCCGCAAGAACGGCTCGTACCACCCGGCGTGGGCCCACGCGGAGCTCCTCCTGGAGGGCGGCAAGGTCGTCACCGACGGCGGCGAGGTCCTCGCGGACATCGCCGACATCCTGGAGAACGAGGCCATCGACCTTGAGCTCGAGTTCCGTCACCGTCCGACGGTCGCCTTCGACCTGAAGACCGGCCAGGGCGACGGCCACGTCCAGTACACCTTCGCCGCGCACCGCGCGGTCGTCGAGGTGGACACCGAGCTCGGCCTGGTCAAGGTCGTCGAGCTGGCGACCGCCCAGGACGTCGGCAAGGCGCTCAACATGCTCTCCGTCGTCGGCCAGATCCAGGGTGGCACCACCCAGGGCCTCGGCGTGGCGGTCATGGAAGAGATCATCGTGGACCCGAAGACCGCGAAGGTGCGCAACCCCTCCTTCACGGACTACCTGATCCCGACCATCCTCGACACCCCGACCATCCCGGTCGACGTCCTGGAGCTCGCCGACCCGAACGCGCCCTACGGCCTCCGCGGCCTGGGCGAGGCCCCGACCCTGTCGTCCACCCCGGCCGTCCTCGCGGCGATCCGGGCGGCGACCGGCCTGGAGCTCAACAAGACGCCGATCCGTCCGGAAGCCCTCACCGGGACCCTCTAGGACCGGCCCGGTCCGGGGGCCGCGAGGCCCCCGGACCCCCACGGACTCTCCGGGCGGTGCGGACACGGGAACGTCACACTTGCCGCCCGCACCGCCCGGAGCACCGAAGTAACCGCACCGCTCGCGGTCAGCTTCACCCGCAGTACCCCTGCAAGAACCCCCACGTAGTACCAGCGGTCACCCCCGCACTACCCGCAGTACACGCAGTGCACATTCGCGTCGCCTCGGGCCGTCACCCCGGGTCGTGCAGCCAACGCAATTTCCCAAATCCCGCGTCTCCAATCTCCATGCGGGTGCCCCTTTGAACCTTGGGAGTCAGGCACCATGACCCAGTCGTCTGTGGAGCCCAAGACCACCGCGGAAGAGGCCGGCGACGGCTCTCTGAACCCCGCGGGGCGTTCTTGGCTCGACCGTTACTTTCACATCACCCATAGAGGGTCGTCCGTCGGCACCGAGATTCGTGGCGGCGTCACGACCTTCATGGCCATGGCGTACATCCTCCTGCTCAACCCGCTGATCCTCTCCGGCAAGGACGTCGCCGGCGACACGATGAGCCAGAAGGCCCTGATCACGGCCACCGCCTTCGCGGCGGCCGCGACCACCCTCCTGATGGGCTTCATCGGCAAGGTCCCGCTGGTCCTCGCCGCGGGCCTGTCCGTCTCCGGCGTCCTGTCCTCGCAGGTCGCCCCGCAGATGACCTGGCCGCAGGCCATGGGCATGTGCGTCATGTACGGCGTCGTGATCTGTCTCCTGGTCGTCACCGGCCTCCGCGAGATGATCATGAACGCGATCCCGCTCGCGCTCAAGCACGCGATCACCATGGGCATCGGCATGTTCGTCGCCCTGATCGGTCTCGTGAAGGCCGGCTTCGTGGGCAAGGGCCCCGAGTTCGGTCCCCCGGTCCAGCTCGGTTCGGTCGGCGAGCTCGCCGGCTGGCCGGTCCTGATCTTCTGCATCACCCTGCTGGCGATCTTCATGCTCCAGGCCCGCAAGGTCCCGGGCGCCATCCTGATCGGCATCGTCGGCGGCACCGTCATCGCGGCCATCGTCAACGCCGTCGTCGACATCGACCCGAAGGCCTGGAAGAACGGCCCGCCGGTCCTCGACGGCTCCGCGATCTCCATGCCCGACTTCTCGCTGTTCGGCAAGGTCGAGTTCGGCGGCTGGGGCGACGTCGGCGTCATGACCGTCGGCATGATCGTCTTCACCCTCGTGCTCGCCGGCTTCTTCGACGCCATGGCCACCATCATCGGCGTCGGCACCGAGGCCAAGCTGGCCGACGACCAGGGCCGCATGCCGGGCCTGTCCAAGGCGCTGTTCATCGACGGCGCCGGTGGCGCCATCGGCGGCATCGCCGGCGGCTCCGGCCAGACGGTCTTCGTCGAGTCCGCCACCGGCGTCGGTGAGGGTGCCCGCACAGGTCTCGCCTCCGTCGTCAGCGGTCTGCTCTTCGCCGCCTGCCTCTTCTTCACCCCGATCACGCAGATCGTCCCGGGTGAGGTCGCCTCCGCGGCCCTGGTCGTCATCGGCGCCATGATGATGCAGAACGCCCGCCACGTGGACTGGGCCGACGCCGCGACCGCGATCCCGGTCTTCCTGACCGTCGTGATCATGCCGTTCACGTACTCGATCACCCCGGGTGTCGCCGCCGGTGTCCTCTCCTACGTGGCCATCAAGGTCGCGCAGGGCAAGGCCCGCGAGATCGGCGCCTTCATGTGGGCGCTCACCGTCGTCTTCGTGATCTTCTTCGCGCTCCACCCCATCGAGGCGTGGCTCGGCGTCAAGTAGACCGGCGAAGATCGGTACCGACCCGACCGGCATCCGGCTCCCTAGGCCCGGTGCCGGTCGGGTCACCACCTTTCACGCAACCCATACTGGAAACCGAACCTCTCCGAGGAGGCCGCACATGCTGGACATCGCCGAAGAACTGAACCGGTGGGTCGAGCAGGGACGTGACTTCGCCGTGGCCACCGTGGTGGCGGTCGGCGGCAGCGCGCCCCGGCAGCCCGGAGCCGCCCTCGCCGTCGACAGCGAGGGCACGGCCATCGGCTCGGTTTCCGGCGGCTGCGTGGAGGGGGCGGTCTACGAGCTGTGCCGGCAGTCGCTCGAGGACGGCGAGACCGTCCAGGAGCGATTCGGCTACAGCGACGACGACGCCTTCGCCGTGGGTCTGACCTGCGGCGGCATCATCGACATCCTGGTCACCCCGGTCCCCGTCGGCTCCCCCCGCCGCGAGGCCCTGGCCACCGCCCTGCGCGCCGCTTCGAACGGCGAGGCCGCGGCCCTGGCCCGGATAGCGGACGGCCCGGCCGAGCTGATGGGCCGCGCCCTGGTCGTCCTCGCCGACGGCTCCTTCGAAGGCGGCTTCGGCGGTCACCCCGAGCTCGACCGGACCATCGCCGAGGAGGCCCGCGCCATGCTGGACGCCGGCAAGACCGGCCTCCTGGAGATCGGCGCCGACGGCAGGCTCTGCGGAGAGCCCCTCAAGGTGCTCGTCGAGTCCAGCGTCCCGCCCCCGCGGATGATCGTCTTCGGGGCCATCGACTTCGCCGGCGCCCTGGTGCGGATCGGCAAGTTCCTCGGCTACCACGTGACGCTGTGCGACGCCCGGCCCGTGTTCGCCACGAAGAAGCGCTTCCCCGAGGCGGACGAGATCGTGGTCGACTGGCCGCACCGCTACCTGGAGGCCGAGGCCGGCTCCGGTGCCGTCGACGGCCGCACCGTGCTGTGCGTCCTGACCCATGACGCCAAGTTCGACGTCCCGCTCCTCGAACTGGCCCTCAAGCTGCCCGTCGCCTACGTCGGCGCCATGGGCTCCCGCCGCACCCACGAGGACCGCAACAAGCGGCTGCGCGAGGTCGGCGTGACCGAGCTCGAACTGGCCCGCCTGCGCTCCCCGATCGGCCTGGACCTGGGCGCCCGCTCCCCGGAGGAGACCGCGCTGTCCATCGCCGCCGAGATCGTCGCCAACCGCCGCGGCGGCAGCGGCGCGGCCCTGACCGGCGCGCACATCCCGATCCACCGGGACTCCTCGCACACCGTCGTCGCCCGCATCGGCTCCGTCGCCTGAGCCCTGGCGGCACACCGCCGCACCGGCACGACCGAAGGCGCGACCTCCCGAGGGTTGCGCCTTCTTCGCGTCCCGCCTATTTTACCGGCCGGTAACGGAGTAACGGAGCTTCTTCGCAACGGAGTTGAGCGGATGTCCCGGTACGGTCGCACCCCCTCGCGCACCCCTTCACGCACCCTCCGCCTGGCCTGCGCCCTGGCGCTGGCGGGTCTCGCGGCCGTGCTGGGCCCGGCCGCCGCCGCGTCCCCCCGGCCGGCGCCCGCCGCCGAACCCGGGCTGCGGGAGGTGCTCTTCGTCGGCAACAACTGGGAGGGCACCGCCGACGTCCTCGCCTCCACCGGCGACCTCGCCCGGGTCGGCCGGATCAACGTGATCCCCGACAAGGAGGAACGGCTCCGGGAGATCTACCTCAACCCCGTCAAGCTCGGCTTCTTCCTCGGCATCCGGGCCACCGCCGGCGAGGGCCACGACCAGTTCGTCGACGACATGTACACCACCCCGGACGGCACGGCCGTGGTCGTCTCGCGCCCCAGCTTCGCCGATGTGGTCTCCGTCGACCTGCGCACGGGACACGTCAACTGGCGCTTCCCGGTCGCCGGTTACCGCTCCGACCACATGGCCGTCTCGCCCGACGGCACCCGGGTGGCCGTCTCCGCCTCCACCGCGAACACGGTGCACGTCCTCGACATCGCCACCGGCCGGCAGGTCGGCTCCTTCGCCACCGGCGACAAGCCGCACGAGAACACCTTCACCCAGGGCGGCCGCCTCCTGTGGAACAGCTCCATCGGGGACGTCACCTCCGCCCTCGACGCGCCCTGGCTGGACTGGACGAAGGGGGACCGCAAGCTCACCGTCGTCGACGCGCGGACCTTCCGCACCGTCCGGACCGTCGACATGCGCGAACGCCTCGACGCCTTCGGCCGCGGGGACCTCTCCGACGCCGTCCGCCCCATGGTCTTCACCCCCGACGAGTCGAAGCTCTACTTCCAGGTCTCCTTCTTCAACGGCCTCGTCGAGTACGACGTCGCCGCCGACCGGATCACCCGCGTCAAGACCCTCCCCGAGTCCCCCGCCACCAGCACCGACCGCACCACCTGGGTCAACGACTCCCGCCACCACGGCCTGTCGATGAGCCCCGACGGGAGCAAGCTCTGCGTCGCGGGCACCATGGACGACTACGCCACCGTCGTGGACCGCGCCACCCTCGCCGAAGGCCCCCTGGTCCCCGCCGACAAGCCCTACTGGGCCACCGTCGACGGCGACGGCAAGGGCTGCGTCATCTCCGAGAGCGGCGCCGACCGGGTCACCGCCATCGACTTCGCCACCGGCGCCAAGCGGGTCTCCGTCCCCGTCGGCGACCACCCCCAGCGGGTCCGCCTCGGCCGGGTCCCGGCGGACTGGAGCGGCCCCGGCGCCCGGCGGGCCCCGGAGCCGGTCCGGGAGTAGCGTGGGAGGTGTAACGGCCGCCGCGTCTCGCGCCCCGTGCAAGGAGAGCCGCGCGTATGTCCGCAACCTCCCGTACACCAGGCTCCCGCGCCGCCCGCGGCGCGGCCCTCGCCCTCGCCCTGTTCCTCGGAGTCTGCGGCGCCGGACCGGCGTCCGGGGCCGCGGTCTCCGGCGACACCAGTGACATCGCGGTGGGGGACTGCTTCAACGCCAGCGTCGCGCCCAAGGACTACCGGACCGACAAGGTGACCCAGGCGCCCCTGACGGTGGACACCGTGCCCTGCGACCAGCCCCACCAGTCGGAGGCCTACGCCGTCTTCACCCTGCCCGACGGGCCCTACCCGGGAGAGGCCGGGCTCCTGCCCATCGCCCGCGAGAAGTGCGGGGGCAAGGCGCTCTCGGACTACGTGGGCGCCGACGCGAAACTCTCGGCCACGTTGACGGAGTACTTCTTCGGCCCGGGCGCCGCCAACTGGAAGGCGGGCGACCGCAAGCTGATCTGCTACCTCAGCGAACCCGCGGGCAAGACCACCGGCTCCCTCCGCGCCACCTGATCCTGAGTTCGCACAGATCAAGCCACTATGGTGCATGCCGTCCGCGATGACCGATTAGTCTCGTGATCATGGTGGACATCCGCGAGGTACCCGAGGACGGCATCGCCCGCGCGCAGGAGCACGCCTACCTGGTCTTCCACGACCGGCCGGAGCCGCAGGGGCGTGCCCGCCACCACGCCCTGCTCAGCCGCTGCGACCGGCTCGGCGCCTACGACGGGGACGCCCTGGTCGGCTTCATGGCGGCGCACCCCTTCCGCCTCTCCGTCCCCGGCGCCGAACTCGGCTGCCCCGGCCTCACCTTCGTCTCCGTCGCCCCCACCCACCGGCGCCGCGGGGTCCTCACCGCCCTCATGGACGAACAACTGCGCCGCGCCGGGGCGGCGGGCAGCCCGCTCCTCTGCCTGTGGGCCTCCGAAGCCGCCATCTACGGCCGCTTCGGCTACGGCCCCGCCACCCAGGGCCTCACCGTCGAGATCGACTCCCGCCGTCCGCTGGCCCTGCGCGTCGACCCCGATCCGCGCCCCCTGAGGCTGGTCGACCCCGCCGACGCCCTCGCCGTCGTCGGCCCGCTCCACGAAGCCGCCCGCCGCGCCCGCGCCGGCCGCCCGAGCCGCAGCCCCGCGCGCTGGGCCGAGGAATGGCTCTGCGAACAGGACGAGGAAGACGAGGAGTTGGGACCGCCCCGGATCCTCGCCCTCGGCACTCCCGGGGAACCGGTGGAGGGCTACGTGCTCTACCGCACCAAACACGAGTCCGACGACGGCGCCGCCCGCACGTCCGGCCTGGTCCGCGTGGACGAGCTGGAGGCCACCACACCGGCCGTGGCCGCCGCCCTGTGGACCTACGTGGCCTCCCTCGACCTCACCGCAACCGTGCGCGCCTGGGGCCGGCCCCTGGACGATCCCCTGCTGTCCTTCGCGGCCGACCGCGACCAGGTGAGGGTCACCGCCCAGTTCCCCGCGCTCTGGCTGCGCCTGGTCGACGTCGGGGCGGCGCTGACCGCGCGGTCGTGGGCGGCCCCGGTGGAACTCGTCCTGGACCTGGCCGACCCGCGGCTGCCCGCCAACGCCGGGCGGTTCCGGCTCAAGGCGGGCCCGGGCGGGGCGACGTACGAGACGGCCCGCGCCGCCCCCGACCTGAGCCTGGACGTACGGGACCTGGCCGCCTGCTACCTGGGCGGGACCCGGGTCACCGAACTGGTCGCCGCCGGGCTGGTGGCCGAGCACACCCCGGGCGCGGCGGCGGCCCTGGACGCGGCCCTGCGGACGGACCTGCTGCCGCACACCGCCGACGAGTTCTGACGGGGTTCGACCCGGCCCCGGACGGCGGTGGCGGTGGCGGCGGGGGCGGTGGTGGCTGGGGCTGTGGCGGCGGGGGCGGGCGAGCGGACCGCCCCCGCCGCTGCCCGGCTCAGACGGGCAGCCCGATCCGCGCCGCCGCCATGCCGAAGCCGCTGCTCAGGACGGCGCCGGACAGCCCGCCGCCCTGTCGGCGCAGATCCTCCTCACCATAACGCCGCGCCCTTTGGTGCCAGTTGAGGACTCCCGCCAGCCAGTCACGGAGTTCCTCCGCGTAGGTGTCGAGGCAGGCCCGCGCCCGGGCGTCCAGTCCGCGGTCCTCGCAGAGCTGCGGCAGGAGGTTCGCGACGATGTGCTGGAACTCCTCCACCCGCTGGTTCATGAGGGAGTGGCAGATGTGGAGGGCCTCGGGATAGCCGATGTCGAAGAAGTTGCGCGTGACGACCAGGTGGTTGTGCATGTCACCCTCGAACTCCACCTCCTTCTGGTAGGAGAAGATGTCGTTGACGAGGCAGCCGATGTCCGCGGCCGCGTTCTCCAGCGACCGGACGGTCCCCGAGCGGTAGATCTCTTCGGGGACGCCCCGGCCCTCGTGGCCGAGCCGGCACATGTACATGGTCAGTTGCGAGCCGAAGGTGCGCCGGCGCATCTCCGCGTAGTCCACCGGGTCCGGGACGCGGTGGTGGGCCAGGTTCTCCACCTCCCACACCCAGCTCTCCAGCATGTCCACCATGGTCGCCCGGAACTCGGCGCGGGCGGCCTCGGTCATGCCCGCGGCGGTCCGTTCCCACAGGTCGGCGAGGGAGCGTTCCATCGCGGTGACCGGCTCCGGCCCGGTACCGGCGCCGTCCGCGGGCATCATCGACAGGAGCCGAGCCGTGGTGGCCTTGGCCGCCGGGACGTTCCCGGACCGCCCGAACACCAGCGGGTAGTAGTCGTCCGCGTACGTCCCCCAGGTCAGCCAGCAGGCGCTGAGCAGCAGTTCCGCGGCCGTCGCGTCGGGATCGATGCCGGCCGCGCAGAGGGCGAAGTCGTACCCGCGCACCTTCTGCTCGGTCCAGATCGCCGAGCCGGGGTCACCGGGCTGCGGCTCCAGCAGCCCCATGCTCCGTGCCCACTCCACCGAGCCCTCGCGCGCGTGCGCGTGGTGCGGGCTGAGGGACAGCGGGAACGGCAGCCGGATCTCGGGGATCACCGAGGGGCCGGTGCGTTCGAAGGGGGTGAAGGAGAAGGAGCGGCGGCGCATCTCCACGGACCGCCGGGTGAAGACCGACCCCAGGTCGAAGGCGCTGGTCCCGAGCCCGCTCGGCAGGAAGGGCAGGGACAGCCGGGTGGTGGGCCCGGCCCCCTCGTTCATGTAGCGGCTGGAGACCATGTGCCACTCGTGCCCCCCGGACTGCCAGTCCTGGAGGCCCTTGACGTAGGCGAGGACGGCGGCGATCTCGTCCGGGGCGAGGGCGTGGTCGGCGAAGAGGCGCGGGAGTTCGGCGAGGGCGGTCTGCTCGAACTGCTGGAGGCGGGAGGTGATCAGGTCGTTGGAGATCTCGGCGGCCTCCTGGGTGGAGCAGCCGAGGAAGGTCTCCAGCACCAGCACGGCGTTGGACAGCTCGCCCTCGTCGGTGACCTCGCGCTGGTAGGAGAAGATGTCGTTGCGCACGTGCACGGCGTCGGCGAAGGAGTCGCGCAGCACGCCCAGCGGACGCGAGTGCGCCACCCGCGCCGGCACCTCGGCGGCCACGTACTCGACCAGTCCGGCCGACCAGGGCGCCCCGCCCACCTTCCGGCGCATCTCGATGTACTCGAGGGGGTTGGCGACCCGGCCGATGTCGATGTTGGCGAGCTCCCACATGGACTCGTCGAGCAGGTTCTTCGTGGACAGTGAGAACCGCTCGCGCCAGTCGGCCGACATGGCGGGGACGGTGCGCGCCCACAGGTCCGCGAGCCCGGCCTCGACGGGGTTGGTCGCCTCGGGGAAACCTTCCGCCGGCTCCATCGGCATGAAGGCGGCGAGCCGGTCGAGGTAGGCCCGGGCCCCTTCGCGGTCCTGGGAGCGCTTGAAGGTCTCCAGGAAGTGGTCGTCGAAGAAGAACACCCACACGTACCAGTCGGTGACCAGGGACAGCGCGTCGCCGTCGCAGTCGGGGTGCGTGTAGGAGCAGAGCAGCGCGTAATCGTGCGAGTCGAGGTCCCCCTCGTCCCACACCCCGGACCCCTCCAGCATCCCGAGCCCCCGGGCCCACCGCTTGGTGTGGGCCCGGGCCTCCTCCAGGTGGGGGTTCAGCCGCGCCGGGTACGGCAGGTAGAACTCCGGCAGTTGAAACGGCTGCTGCGTCACGACGGGGCGGGCCTTTCGTCCGGTCACGGGGCCCGGCCGACCCGGCCCCCGCACGAGATCAGCACTGCCCTACCCCCGGCGCCCGGGGGATAAGGGGGAGTTCACCGCTTCAGGTGACCCGGAGGGGGTTTCCGGGCGAGGGGGCCGGCGGGGGGTTAGCGCGGGTCTCACGCGACCGGCCCGGCCCCTCGGAGCGAGGGGCCGGGCCGGTCGGTGGTGCGGTGGTGCGGTGGTGCGTCAGGGTGTCGGGATCGGCAGGGGGGCGGTGTTGAGGGTGGGCACGTTCCAGCGCTGCGGGTTGGTGCGGTTGCAGTCCCAGAGGTACGGCTGAGTGCCGATGATCATGTTGCTCGCATCGAGGCAGCGCCCGGAGACGGGGTTGTAGAGGCTGCCGTCGGCGCGGGGCAGGAACTGCTGCGCGGGGTGGTCGTGGCAGGTGTACAGCTGGATAAGCGTGCCGTTGGTGGTGCCGGCGTTGGTGGCGTCGAGGCACTTGCCGGCGACGCGGACGGTACCGTCGCCGCGCACCTCGAACTTCTGGGCGGCGCCGCCCTCGTTCTCGTTGCAGTCCCAGACCTGGATCTTGTTGCCGTCGGTGGTGTCGGCGTGCTCGTTGTCGAGGCACTTGCCGACGGCGCTGAGCGTGATCTTGCCCGTGGCCGCGGGCGCGGTGGGGGAGGCGGCGTACGGGTAGACGGCCAGGTTGCTGATGCCGCCGGTGAAGCCGCCGTAGAACCAGTCGGGCTTGGCGCCGGACTGGTAGCGGCCGAGGACGAACGGTCCGGCGGGCGCCGGGCTTGTGGCGGCCTGGTGGTTGCCGCTGGCGGCGAGGGTGCCGTTGACGTACAGGCTCATGAGCCCGGTGTCGGCGTTGTAGACCGCGGTGATGAGGGCCCAGGTGCCCGGGGTGTAGTGGGCGGCCTCGTTGACGGCGTCGGACCAGTCGTACGGCCATCCGCCGTCGTCGCCCTTGGCGAGGGCGAAGCGCCAGTTGTTGTTGGCCGGATCGGCGTACAGGGTGAAGGCGCTGTTCTTGAGCCCGTCCTGACTGGCGATGAGCCCGCCCTGGGCACCGGGCTTGGCCCAGGTGGTGAGGGTGAAGCTCTTGCGGGTGTCGACGACCGGGCCGGTGGTGGTGATCGCCGCCGGGTTGCCGGTGAAGGCCGCGTAGGCGGTGTCGCGGCCGCCGATCTTCTCGGTGGGGAAGGTGACGCCCGTCGTGGTGGCCGGGTAGCTGCCGACGGCGCTGGGGGTGCTGGTTCCCGTCTGGCCGGTCAGCTTCCACTGGGCCTTCGGGGTGTTGAGGTTGCCCAGCGAGACGGGGAACTGGTCGACACCGGTGACGGACGGGTGCGGCGTGGCGCTGCCGACGCCGTTGAAGGCGACCAGCTGCTGGTTGGCGTCGACGGCCCAGAGGTCGGGCACGCCGTCACCGCTGATGTCGCCGTCGGATCCGACCCGGGGGTAGAGCTTGGGGTCGGCCTTGCCGGTGATCGGGCCGGCGGCGGGGTCCGTGAAGCCGGTGAGGTCGGGGGACTGGGCGGTGCCCTTCACGGAGAAGGCGTGCAGGCTGCCGTCCGCCCGGGAACGGGCCCACAGGGTCGGGAAGGCGGTGCCCTGGGCACGGCCGGGGGTGATCAGGTCGTATCCGGACCAACGGGTGTCGTTGGCCGACAGGAGGACAGCCGGTGACGTCAGCTGGTTGGTCGACCCCGGCGACGCCAGCCAGAGGCGACCGTTCTCCACGAACAGCAGGGAGGAGCGGGGCAGAGCGCCGTTCGCGTTCACCACGTCGCCGTTCGGGGAGCCGAACGAGGCGATCTGCGTGACGTTGGCCCAGTTCGTGCCGTAGCCGTACGCGGCGCAGTCGATGGCGCTGCCGGAGGGCAGGGCGCAGGAGCCGGGCTTGACGACCCGGCTGGGGGCCTGGCCGTCGAACTGTCCGCCGTTGCCGTCGTTGAGGTACTGGTGCAGGTCCGGATTGCCGGGCTGGTGCGCGAGCAGGTCGTCGA
The DNA here is from genome assembly GCF_042884105.1 of Streptomyces sp. NPDC058157. Lineage (NCBI taxonomy): Bacteria > Bacillati > Actinomycetota > Actinomycetes > Kitasatosporales > Streptomycetaceae > Streptomyces > Streptomyces sp. NPDC058157. Next base: position 38,322 of record NZ_JBHVUQ010000031.1, on the reverse strand, counting down.
CGGTCTTCAGGCCGAGGCTGCCGCGGTGGCTGATCTGGATGCCGTTCCAGCCGTTGCCCCCGGGGGCCGGCCGGATGCGGGCGTTGGGCGCGGCCGCAGGATCGGTGCCGCCGCCGAATTGGCGCAGGTTGCCCGCCGAGTCGGGCAGGAGCACGTCGGCCTTGCGGTCGCCGGACACGTCACCGAACACCGGGTCCGGGCTGTTGGGGTTGGAGGGGGCGTAGTAGGCGTAGGCCACGGGCTGGGAGAGGTTGCCCGCCACGTCCTGGGTCTGGACGTACAGGTAGTTGGTGCCCCAGCGCTGCGGGGTGAGGTTGACCGTCGCCGTGCCGTTGGCGAGCTTGACGATGCCGGCCTCGTTGTCCGTGCACTTCCAGCTCGTGGAGGCCGCCCTGACCGGGTCGGTGGTCCAGCGGGCGCAGGCGAGCCCCGAAGTGCGGCTGCCGTTGGCGGGGGCGGGGTCGGTGCCCGTGAGGGTGAAGACGCCTTCCTGCCCGGCGAGCTTCGGGTGCGCGCCGATGGTTCCGGACGCGGGGAAGTCGGTGGAGGCGACGGTGGCGGTCGGCGGAGTGCTGTCGACGCGGAAGTAGCACCGCTCGGTGTTGACGCTGGTGAGCGTTCCGTCGGTGGTGTTGGACCACCAGCCGTAGAGGTGCCCGTCGGTCAGTCGGCCGATGTCCACCGTGTGGTCGCCGCTGCCGAGCCAGCCGGTGCGCACGTACACGGAGTTGTCGCTGTCGGCGGTGTCCCAGTACTGGAAGGTCGTCTGGAGCTGCTGTCCGACCGGGGAGTTGGAGGCGGTCGTCAGGGTGATGTTGTTGTTGGCACCGACCCAGCCCGCGTTGTCCTGCGGATTGGGTGTGTTGGGGGTGTTGCAGCTCGCGTAGGCGGCCGTGTCCGCGAAGCCGGGGGTGGGCCCGGTGCGGGGGGAGGTGCTGGTGGGCCGGATGTCGTACGTCACCTTGATGTGCGGGCTGTTGCTGAACCGCTGCCGGTAGTACTTGTTGTTCTCGTCGTCCGGCGCGAATCCGAAGGTGAAGTGAGGCCACCGGTCCCGTGCGGCAGCCTTCATCTGGGTGGTGACGTCGTACTGGATGTCGCCCGTGCCCGAGACCCAGTTGCCGCCGATCTTCGGACATCCGCCCATGACGGAGTCGCGGGCGCAGGGCTGGTTGTTCCAGCTGGTCGGGTTGCCGATCGGGCCGGTGTGGTACAGGCCCATGGGCGAGGCCTGATCCGGGCTCGAGGAAGTGACGATGGTGGCGTTCAGCCGCGCGTCGATGACCTCGGCGCCGTAGATGGCGGAGTTGACGCCGACCTGGAAGTAGGCGCGTTCGCGGCCGAACCGTGCGCACGCGTACGGGGCGGAGCTGAACCCGCAGTAGCCCGCGGCCGGCTTGTCCTGGCCGCTGGCGGTGCCGTTGTACTCGTTGGTGTCGGGGTACGCCTCCTGGACCTGCGACCAGGCCAGGGTGCCGTTGTCGACGTCGGGGTTCCAGCCGGGGTCGATGTACCAGGGACCGGTGCCCTGGCCGAGGAGCGCGGCGTCGGGGACGAGCTGGATGCCGCTCGCGTCGGCGGTCGTCGCGATCTGTGCGACGGCGGCACCGGCGCCCGGGCCGTCGGGGCCGGACGCGGCGGCCTCCGCGGCCTGCCGCTGCTCCGCTGCGGGGGCGGAGCGCTGGGCCGGCGCGGCGGAGGTCTTCGTCCCGGCGGTCTTCGTCCCGTCGGTCTTCGCGCCGTCGGCCTTCGCCGGTGGCGTCCGGTCGGCTCCGTTCGAGGAGTCCCACATGAGGGGGGTGGGGGCCGAGAAGCGGCTCTTCCCCTGCGCGTCCGTGGCCTTGAGGTTTCCGGCGCCGTCCGCGGAGACCGCCAGCCCGTTCGCCTCGATGCCGAACCGCAGCTTGCGTACGGCGGGATCCGCAGCGGCCGCCGCAGTGTGGACGACCAGCACCTGGCGCCAGCCGCCGACCGGGGTGGCCGTCAGCTCCAGGTCGACATCGGGCAGGACTCCCTTGTACAGGGCGCTGGTTCCGTTGAGGACGGGCTTGGGAAGCGGAAACGGAGCCTTGAGGGCCAGCTGCTTCCCGTCAGCCGTGGCCATGGCCGCCATGGGGCCGTCCCCGCCACCGGAGAAGCTCAGCCTCGAGGCGGCGGAGACCGGGCCGACGGTCCCGTCGGGATTGACGCGAAGGGTGGCGTCGAGTCCGTGCCACAGCCCGTCCGTGCCCTTGACCCGCTCCGGCACCGGGGTGGAGTCGCTGGTCAGAGTGCCGTCGGGGTTGGCGACGGTCTGGGAGTTGCCCGTGGTCAGGTACTCGATCGGTACGGGCTTCCCGCTGCTCTTGGCCGCCGTACGGGCTTCCTCCACGGCTTTCTGCCGGGCGGTCGGAGCGGGGCCGGGAGTGGCCGCGGGCCACTTGGTCCCGGAGGGTCCGTGGTCGGATGCAGCGGCCGCCATGGCCGGCGGTCCGAGCAGGGAAACGGAACCGAGGGAGAGCACGACAGCACCCGCGACGGGCAGCGTCCTCGCGATGCGAGGCACCCCCAGCCTGCGGCCCCCCGGTCTTGCTGCGCGTGATGGAAGGAACGACGGCCTCACGTGAAAAGCCCCCCTGAGCTGTGAGACGGACATGAGCCAGCCGCACAGTTCCTTCACTCCTGCAAGCCTGTCAACAGTCAGCAAAAGGTGAATGTCCCTTTTGGTCAGGTAAGTGGGCCTCTGGTGCCGGAGTGATGTTGGTCATGTAAGGAAACTCTAAGAAATTCCTATGTGAATCGAACCCGCATTCCCTAGAGTGCCTCGTTCTGGGGGCCACGGTGGCCCTTGTCGCATCCGTCTGGATCCCGTGGGGGGATTTAGTTGTTCAGTAGGGGTGGGTTTCTCGCGCGCTCGCGCACTGCGAGATCGCGCGTCGCGATCTCTGCAGTGATCGCAGTGCTCGTGTCTGGCCTGGGGCTTCCCGTGGCCGAGGCGGCTACCAAGCCGCCGAAGGTGTGGACACCACCGAATACGCCATTGGCTGGAACCAAGCCGGTCAAGGGGTCGGCCGCAAAGTCATCGGCTGAAAAGATTCGCGGTGGCCGGAACTGGTCGCCGAAATTGGATGGCAAAATTCCGGCCGGTGTCGCGAATGTGCCCCTGGGTGGGAAGAGTGGTTCTCAAGGGCTTCTTGATTCCGGTTCCGTCAAGGCTGGGGCACTCCCCGTCTGGGTCGCGACCGGGAACGATGCAAACCAGCGCCCGGCGGCAAAGAACCTGGGGCCCGTCAAGGACAAGGGCGACGACCTCCACGTCGAGGTGAAGGACGAGGCCGGGGCCCGCGCCGCCGGAGTCAACGGCGCCCTCGTCGCCCTCACCGAGAACACGGCGGGCGCCGCCGGAGGCAAGCTGCGGGTCAACCTCGACGTCTCGGCCTGGGCGAACGCCGCCGGCGCCAACTGGGCGGACCGCGCACGTGTCGTCCAGCTGCCCGGCTGCGCCCTGACCACCCCGGGAGCGGCGGGCTGTACGACCCGCACACCGGTCGCTTCGCACCGCGACCCCTCCGGCCAGCTGGCCGCCGAGGTGGCGGTACCGCAGGCCCCGGGCTCCTCCGCCTCGGTCCTGAAGTCCGGCTCCCAGGCGAACCCGTCCCTGTTCTCCGTTCCGCAGGGCGTCGTCCTCGCCGTCGAGCCCGGACCGGCCGGCGCCAGCGGCGACTTCACCGCCACCCCGCTCCTGCCCTCCGCTTCCTGGCAGGCCGGAGCCAACGCGGCCAACTTCACCTACGGCTACACGGTCGAGGTCCCGTCCACGATCGCCGGACAGGCCCCCGACATCTCGCTGGGCTACGACTCCTCCTCGATCGACGGCCGGACCGCGTCCACCAACGCCCAGGCCGGCCCGATCGGCGAGGGCTGGGACTGGCACCCCGGGGCGATCTCCCGGACGTACAAGAGCTGCAAGGACGCCGGCATCAAGGACTCGGGCGACGAGTGCTGGGCCGGCGACATCCTCTCCCTCAACCTGGCCGGCCACGCCGGCCAGATCGTGCGTGACGACGCCACCTGCGTCTACCACGTCAAGGGCGAGGACGGCACGAAGGTCGAGCGGCTGACCGGCCAGCGGAACTCCGCCTGGAAGGGCGAGGGCTTCAAGGTCACCACCACCGACGGCACCCAGTACTACTTCGGCGCCAACCGCCTGCCCGGCGGTGACGGCACCGACCCGGAGGCCAAGTCCGTCTCCACCGTGCCGGTCTACTTCAACAGCGGCCAGGACAAGTGCCTGGGCGCCGAGACCCCCGCGAACGGCTCGTGGGTGCAGATGGGCTGGCAGTGGAACCTCGACTACGTCGTGGACACCCACCAGAACCTGATCTCCTACCGCTACGAGCAGGAGAACAACTACTACGGGCGCGGCGGCGGCCAGAACAACGGCAACGGCACGCTGACCCAGTACCAGCGCGGCAGCTACCCGAGGTGGATCGGCTACGGCCAGCGCCTGCCGGAGCAGATCGCCGCGAAGGGGACGGCCAAGCCGGCCGCCCAGATCACCCTCAACACCAGCGAACGCTGTGTGCCCGGCGGGGCGATCACCTGTGACCCGGCCCAGCGCACCAAGGCCAACGCCAAGTCCTGGCCCGACACCCCCGTCGACCAGGAGTGCGCGGCCACCGGCCAGTGCCTGAACCTCTCGCCGACCTACTTCAGCACCAAGAGGTTCACCGAGATCTACACCGAGGTCCTCGTCGGCACGGCCTACGTCAAGGTCGACTCCTACGCCCTCAAGCAATCCTTCCAGGATCCGGGCGACGGCACCTCGCCGACCCTCTGGCTCGACTCGGTCCAGCGCACCGCCTCGAACGGCAAGACCCCGCAGACCCTGCCCGCGGTGTTCTTCGCACCGCTGCAGATGGCGAACCGCGTCGACGGCGTCGTCAAGCGGCCGGACGGCACGCAGGCTTCGGCCCCGTCCTACAACCGACCGCGCATCCAGACGATCACCACCGAGACCGGTGGCCGGATCAACGTCGTCTACAAGCCGGCGGAGTGTTCACGGCTGAAGAACACCATGCCGTCCTCCGAGGACGGCAACACGATGGCCTGCATGCCGGTCAAGTGGTACCTGCCCGGTCAGTCCTACGACAGTCCGGTCAACGACTGGTTCAACAAGATCGTCGTCCAGTCCGTCACCCAGCAGGACATGGTGGCCGGCCAGGTCGCGACCGTGACCGAGTACGAGTACGGCGGCGGCATCGCCTGGCACCGCAACGACTCGGAGTTCGCCGACCCCAAGACCCGGACCTGGGACCAGTTCCGCGGCTTCGCCACCGTCACCACCCGCACCGGCAACGGTAGCCCGGGCGACGGTCCTCGTTCCAAGTCGGTGACCACCTTCCTGCGCGGCATGGACGGCGACGTCCTGGCCAACGGAACCAAGCGCAGCGTCAAGGTCAATGACGCCCAGGGCGGCTCCATCACGGACGAGGACGTCCTGGCGGGCTTCGTCCGGCAGACCGAGACCTACGACGCCGACGGCGGCAGCGTCGTCGGCGACGAGGTCACCACCCCCTGGCTCGGCCCGGTCACCGCGACCCGCGCCCAGTCGGGCGGGATGCCGGCGATCACCGCCCGCGCGATGAACACCGGCAAGGTGACCACCCGGGCCAAGCTCGCCAACGGCAGCTGGCGCACCGGCGAGCGCACGTCCACCTACGACGGCACCCTCGCCTCCCGCCCGCTCCAGGTGGACGACAAGAGCGACGTCTCCCGCGCCGACCAGCGGCTCTGCACCACCTTCGAGTACGCCACGGGCCCCGGCGGGGCGATCACCGAGCTCCCGTCCCGCACCCTCGTGCTCTCCGGAGCCTGCGGCCAGACCCCGACGGCGGCTAACACCGTCGGCGACACCCGGGCCTACTTCGACAACCTGCCGCTCGGTCAGGCGGCCGCGACCGCCGACCAGACCGGCAACGAGGTCCTCGAGAAGTACGACGCGGCCGGCAAGCCCGTCTACCGGTTGAACTCGACCTCCACCTTCGACGCCTACGGCCGTGTCACGAGCACCACCAACAAGGTGCGCAAGGACGCGACCCACCCGGACGGCGCCGTCACCAGGACCGAGTACAAGCCGGCCACCGGCGCCCTGCCCACCGAGGTCGTCCACACCAACCCGTTGGGCTGGAAGGCGTCCAACACCCTCGACCCCGGACGCTCCCTGCCCCTGAAGACCACGGACGAGAACGGCCGGGTCGGCGAACGCGACTACGACGCCTTCGGCCGGGTCGTCGCCGTCTGGCAGCCGGGGCAGGAGCGCGCGAAGAAGTTCAAGCCGGTCCGCGAGTTCTCGTACGCGATGAACGGCACCAACGCGCCGTCCCTCGTCCTGAGCAAGGCCCTCATGACGGACGGGCAGACGTACTCGTCCACCTACACCCTCTACGACGGCCTCGGCCGCGTGCGCCAGACGCAGGCCACCCCCGGTTCGGGCGTCACCGGCCGCCTGATCACCGACGCCTTCTTCGACTCGCAGGGCCGCCAGTCCAAGACCAGCGCCGCCTACTACAACGACGAGCAGGACCCGTCGGGCGCGCTGTTCCTGCCCAACGGCGGGGTCAACCCGGACAGCAAGGTCCCGGCGCAGAGCGTCAAGGTCTTCGACGGCCTCGGCCGCACCACCGCCTCGGTCTTCCAGTCCTTCGGCGTCGAGCAGTGGCGCGCGAAGACCGAGTACCCGGGCGCCGACGAGGTCCGCTCCATCCCGCCGAACGGCGGCTACGCCACGGCGCGCATCACCAACGGCACGACATCCGTCCTGCGCCAGTACAAGAGCAACACCCCGACGGGCGCGTACGACGAGACGACGTACGAATCCAACTCGCAGGGCCAGGAGCTGAGCCGGAAGGACTCCGCGGGCAACGAGTGGACCTTCACCTACGACCTCCTCGGCCGTACGGTCAAGACCACGGACCCGGACGCCGGCACGGCGACGACGTCGTTCGACGACAGCCGCAACCTCGTCACCGCCACCGATGCCCGCGGCAAGAGCGCGACGACGGTCACCGACCTCCTCGGACGGACCACGGCCGCCTACGAAGGCACGGCCGTCGACCCCGCCAAGCAGGTCAGCGCCTTCACGTACGACTCCCTCGCCCTGGGCAAGCCGACCGCCAGCACCCGCTACGTCGGGGGCGCGGCCGGCAGCGCCTACACCACGGAGGTCACCGGCTACGACGGCGGCTACCGTCCGCTCGGCACGAAGACGACCATCCCTGCCAAGGAGGGCAAGCTTCAGGGCGTCTACCAGACGGCCAACACCTACAGCCAGTACGGCGAGCTGGAGAAGACCACGCTCCCGGCCGTTCCCGAGGCAGGCCTCAAGGCCGAGACCCTCACCTACAACGTCGACATCGTCGGCAACCTCCTGGCACTCGACAGCACCATTGACACGACCTGGACCCCGTACCTGGTCGACGTCCGCTACGACGCCTTCGGCCGTCCCATCCGGAACACGGTCGGCAACTCCGGCAAGCAGATCGTCTCGACGGTCGACTACGACGCCGCGACGGGCCGCCCGGTCCGCTCGACCCTGGACAAGCAGACGGCGGCGCGCTCGAGCGTCGACGTCTTCGACTACACCTACAACCAGGTCGGCCAGCTCACCTCGATCAGCGACACCCAGGACGGCGCAGCCCGCGACCTGCAGTGCTTCAACACCGACTACCTGGGCCGGCTGACGCAGGCATGGACGGACACCGGCACGCAGAACACGGCACCGCAGCCCAGCGTCCGCGGCATCGGCGGCTGCGCCAACAGCGGCGGCCCGGCGGTCGACAGCAGCGGCAAGCCCAGCGTGGGCGGCCCGGCGCCGTACTGGCAGCAGTACGAGTACGACAACCTCGGCAACCGCAAGAAGCTGGTCAAGAAGGACGTCACGGGCAACGCGGCGAAGGATACGACGGTCACCCAGACCTTCGGCTCCGGCCCCAACACCCCCTCCACCGACCCGAAGACGGGCGGCGGCACGGGCGGCCCGCACGCGCTGATGACCTCTACGGAGACCGGCCCGTCCGGTACCAAGGTCACGTCCTACACCTACGACGCCACCGGCAACACGGCGTCCATCACCAGCACACCGGGCACCAAGACCCTCACCTGGAACGACCAGGGCAAGCTGGACAAGCTCACCGGCACCGGCGAGAGCGCAGGCACGAGCTACCTGTACGACACGGGCGGCAACCAGCTGATCCGCCGCGACCCCGGCAAGACCACCCTCAACCTGGGCACGGACCAGCTCACCCTGGAAGCCGGCTCCAACAAGGTCACCAACGTCCGCACCTACCCGGCGGGCGGCGGCCTCTCCGTCACCCGCACGACCACGGGCGGCACGTCGAACCTGGCGTACCAGTCCTCGGACCACCACGGCACGAACGGCATCCAGTTCAACGCCACGGACCTGGCCCAGGTCCGCCGCCCCTCCGACCCCTTCGGCAACGAGCGCGGCACCCAGCCGACGCAGGGCGCCTGGGCCGGGGACAAGGGCTTCGTCGGCGGAATCAAGGAGGCGGCCACGGGCCTCACCCTCCTCGGAGCCCGCGAGTACGACCCGACGACGGCCCGCTTCATCAGTCCGGATCCGTTGATCGACGCCGGCGATCCGCAGCAGTGGAACGCGTACGCGTACTCGAACAACAACCCCGTCAATGCGTCGGACCCCAGCGGCAAGATGTTCAGCTGCGAGGGGAGCGCGTGCGACAGCCACCCGGGCTGGGAGGAGAGCGAGTCGCACGTCAGCCGCTGGTACGACGATGACGAGTATGAGGCGACCCGCGCACTCTCGCATGCGAACAACACCCTGTCGGCGGCGAAGAAGAAGCGGGACCAACTGGTCGATCAGGTCATCGACCTCGTCGGCGACCTGATCGGGTTCAACGACGCCCGTGACTGCTTCACCAAGGGCGACGTGATGGCCTGCATCAACACGGCCCTCAACGCGGTCCCGTGGGGGAAGCTCTTCAAGGCCATCAAGATCGGCATCAAGGCCTTGAAGATCTACAAGGAGGTCAACAAGACATACGACGCCATCCACGCGGCCGAGCGTGGAGCCCTCGAGGCTGCGAGTGCGTTCAGCAAGGTCAAGAAGGCCGTTCCCGAGGCCCGGGCGGCGGAGGCCAAGGCAGCAAAAGCCGCGGAAGAGAAAGCCGCGAAGGAGACGGCAGGCGACGCAGCAGGAACCGAGAGCAAGGCGGCAAAGGGCGAAGCGGACGCGGCCAAGAGCGAATCCGGCTCGGGCAGAGGCGGCGAGTCCGATGCCCCTGCGGCCCCGACCAAGTGCAACAGCTTCCCCGCCGGCGTCAGGGTTCTGATGGCGGACGGCACCACCAAGGCCATCGAGGACATCCACGACGGCGACACCGTCATGGCCACCGACCCTCAGACGGGCGAGACCACCCCGAAGACCGTCACGACGACGATCACCACCCCCGACGACAAGGACTTCACCGACCTCACCCTCACCGACGACGCCAACCCCCGCGGCCCGCCCGCGAAGATCACCTCCACCTACCACCACCCCTACTGGAGCGAATCCCGCCACCAGTGGGTCGACGCCGGCGAACTCACCCCGGCTGAACAACTCCGCCAGCCGGACGGCACCACGCTCACGGTCGAATCGGTCCGCAACTACCCGTACGCGGTCACGACCCACAACCTCACGGTCGAAGACCTCCACACGTACTATGTGCTCGCAGGCGTCACGCCAGTCCTCGTCCACAACTGCGATATCAGCGACGGATATCTTTACCGTGGTCTCGCCGAAGGGCACCACAGCTATGAGGCCGCCACTAACGGCCGCGCGACTCTCATGGGAGGTCGAGGCCACTCAAACATTGAAGACCATGTGGGTGGGGATAATACGGATTCCATCTTCACCTCCTGGTCGGATGACCCGGAACAGTCCGTTTATTTCGCCCAGAACCTGGGGCGGAAATGGACTGGGAAAGGCGTCATGATGCGCATCAGAGTGGCGGATATAGATCCCCTCATAGGGCCATCGAGGAATATTCAAATCCACGGCGGCCCATTCGATCAGCTCGAAGATGAGCATCTTATTGTTGGAGAAATCATGGCCCATGATATCAGCTTTGACTTCGGGGAGACATGGAGAAGTGTTTCGGGGGGATGAAGTGAATGAAATGCCTGCGAGTGAGCTGCTGGCCGCTCTCGAGACTGATTCCGAGGCCAATACCCTCGTCAGGAATGCGGTAATTTCTGGAGTGCATTTCAAAGTCGGGCTGGAACCGATTCCGGCGGCAAGGCTTCTTGGAATCTGCCTGGGGAGAGTGAAGGCTGCGCAAAGGCATGGCAGGCCGACGGTCGGGGTCGCGGAGTGCCTTGCAAGTCTTGCAGGAATGGGCGAGCGGGGCCTTCTTGTAGCCTTTGCGAACGATCGCGAGCAATCGGGATACTACTTTAAGGTTTACCTTGACCCGCACCCGCTTAAAGTAATCGGGTGTTTCGGAGTCAACGTCTCCCCCAAAGATGACCCGATCGCTGGCCCCGCATAGGGACGGCAGGAAAAGTTGAGGGCGCGCTCTGGATTTCTGCTCTGCAGGGAATGAAGCATTGCCGACCGTCGCATCCTCACAGTTCCCATCTGCCCCACCGGATCTTTTCCCGGTGGGGCAGATGGGGTGTTTGACGGCAGTAGTTGACGGCAACGTCGGCGGACGGCCGTTTCGCCAATCGGTGGGCCGACACTGGCATCTGAACCGGTAGCGGCTTCGTGGGCTTGCGGAGAGTGCGGCCGAGGAGGTCGGTGGTGTCCCACTGGAGCCGAAGGTGAGCATCACGACGAGCTCGATCGAGCCGGCGAGGCGTGCCGGGAAGCAGTCAGCAAGGGCCGGAAGATCACCAGGGGCTGGTCCGCCGTGGCAAGCTTGGACCCCCGCTCCACGAGGACCCGGCAGCCGCTCGCAAGGAGCTGGAAACCAAGCTCTCCCGGCCAAAATGGCGCCGCTGCCCCGACAGCGGACCCCAGGATGCCTACGGGCTCAGTCTTCAACGTTGGGTGAGCTGTTCAGAGTTTCTTTACTTGATCAAGGCGGCCCGCGCGCGCTCCGGCCCCTCGGGGCCGCCGCCCGCTCCTGTCTCCGCCCCGCTTGCCGGCTGCCCCGCCGGTCCGGGCGCGCAACAACCCGCAGCAGCAGACTGCTCTGGGGCTCTGCCCCAGGCCCCGGCCCTCTCTCCGAGGGGGAGGAGGCCGAGTGCGGGTGCGGCTCCGTCGTGGTGACGGGTGGTCGGGTCGCGGGAGGGGTCCCTCGTCGCCCGGTCACCGGAGGCGTACCAGGAACCCCCGGGGGCCGCCAAGGCCGAGCGCAAGCGTCACCAGGTGAGCCTTGGCGGCCCCCGGAGAACCCTGGTACGGCAAAGCTGCCCGACCGACGAGGGACCCCTCCCGCTCAGGCCCTGATCCTGGCGGGGCCCCGGCCTCTACCGATTCCGCAGTGTGAGCAGCCGGTGCGTAACCGCTCCTGGGCGGGTATCTGCCAAATAGCCTCTGGTTGACTCGCCGTACCGGCGTACCGTGGCGCTGGAGGTGCATAGCTGATGACTACGGAACTGGCGGACAACGTCCGTAAGTACCGGCGTCGGGCCGGATGAGCCAGGAGGAACTGGCCCACGCCGCGGCCGTCTCGCCGGGCACGGTGCGCAAGGTCGAGCAGGGCGGCACGGTCCGCATGGAAACCCTTCACGCTCTCGCTCGCGCGCTGAGCGTGACCACGGCAACGCTTTTGGCGCCGGACGCCCCGGAGCCCGTGGGCCGTTCGGAGGACCCGAACCGCGTCAACCTGATCCAGCTCCGCGCAGCCCTCACGCCACCCGTGGGACTCACGGATTCGGACGGGGAGAGCTCGGAGGAGGAGCCGAATCTACGCCGCTTCCGCCATACCGTTCATGACGGTGCGGTGCTCTACCACTCCGACAGCTACAAGAGCGTCGCATCCCAACTGCCCGCGCTCCTGCGTGACGCGAACAGCGCGGTCGCGCACTTCGACATTGGCGAGGAGCACAGCCAGGCACTCCTGGCCCGCGCCGAGGCATTGCAGCTGGCCGGGCGGTACCTGACGCAGGTACGGCAGTACGACCTCGCCTACACCGCGTTGGCCGGTGCGGTCACCGACGCACGCCAGGCCGGGGACAGGCTCACCGGGGCATCCGGCGTGATCGGGATGTGCTGGCTGCTCCTACGTCAGGGCCGGCTGGACGAGGCCGAACAGTTCGCGTCCCAGACCGCCGATCTGATCGAACCGAGACTGTCCCGCGCAACGCCGGACGAATGCGCGGCATGGGGATGGCTGGCGCTGCGCGCCGCAGCCGCCGCAGGCCGCAACAACCGGCCCCAGGAAGCCCGCCACTACCACAGGGTCGCCAGCACGGCGGCATCCGCCGTGGGACGGGAGTACACCGGCTCGTTCTTCCGGCACTGGACGACCTTCGGGCCGCTCACCGTCGGCATGAAGGGCGTGGAAGACGCCATGGTCGTGGGAGACGCCCGTGCCGTTGTCCGCAAGTCCAGTGAGGACGCCATGTCACCCAAGGCTTGGAAGAGTGCCGGGCGGCCGAGCGGCGAGAACTGGAATCGCCACCGCCTGGACGTGGCCCGTGCCCACGCTCGGACCAACGACTTGTCTGCGGCGATGGACGAGCTGACCGGAGTCCGTCGTGCATCCCCGGAGTGGCTGAGGCATCAGCGGATGGCCGCCGAGACCATGCAGGAGATCCTGAAGAAGCGCAAGCGTACCCTCACCACCGAGATGCGCGACATGGCCTCCTACCTGGCCGTCGTCGGATAGATGCCACGCAACGCGATACTTCCAGCACCCTCCGTCGCCAACTGGCACGCCTCATGGATGGAGTGACGGACAGTAGGGCCCTACGGTCGCCGTATTCCATTCGGCGACCCAGGTGGGGGTGCACGGTGAGCACATCCAGGACCGACGCGGACCACATGCGCCGCAGAGATCTCCACGACGCGGCAGCAGGTGTGACCGGTCCCCGGTTACTGCCATGGACTACTCAGGACGGGAACCCCTGCTACCTCAGCACCGATGGCAGGGGCTACCTCTCCTCACTCGCGGACAGCATCGAAGAGGTGCAGCTCGACATGGGCGAGGAACTCCTCGGGTACGCCCGGCAGGTCGTGGCGCCCGGAGCCAAGGAGCTGTCGGCCATCGAATACCGGTGGCTCGCCTGCCGGCTGACCGAAGCCCTGGCCGACGCACTCCGGGTCGCCGAGTCACGCGGCGACCGCATCCCCGACCCTCCCGAGACCCCCGACTCCTGACGGCAGTAGCGACGGCAACAAGCACGTACACCGGCGCACAACCACGGACTCCGGCGGACCACAGAACCCCTCCCCACCTGCATAAAGACAGATGAGGGAGGGGCTGCCAGCACACGTACTATGTGCTCGCAGGTGCCACGTCGCTCCTCGTCCACAACTGTGATATCAGCGATGGATATCTTTACCGTGGTCTCGCTGAGGGGCACAACCGCTATGATGCCGCTGCTGAAGGCCGTTCGGTTCCCGTCGGAGGCAATAAAACCATAGAACAGCACTCGGGTGGAAACCTGACAGACAGCATCTTCACGTCGTGGACGGATGACCCCGAAACCGCCGCGGAGTCTGCCCAAACTCTGGGCGAGAAGTGGGTTGGCAGGGGTGTGATGCTACGCATCAAGGTGGCAGGTATCGATCCCGCCATCGGGCCGTCGAGGAATATTCAGATCCACGACACGCCATATGAAAACTGGGGTGAAGACGAGCATCTCATTGTCGGTGAAATCTTGGCCGACGAGATCAGCTTCGACCTCGGGAAGACCTGGTCAACCGTCAGGCGGTGATGAGATGAACGGGGTATCCGCGAGTGAACTGCTCGCTGCGTGGGAGTCCGGATCCGAGGTCAGTATTCAGGCCAAAAATGCACTGCTTTCTGGAGCGCATTTCAATGTCTGGCTCGACCCCGTTCTGGCGCCGATACTTCGGGGCACCCTGAGTCGCAGGGTGACAGCCACGCAACGGCGCGGCAGGTCGGTCGTCGGGGCCACGGAATGCCTTGCGAGTCTTGCCGAAATGGGAGAGCGGGGCCTTCTTGTGTGCTACGTGGACGACCGTGAGCGATCGGGATACTACTTTCAGCTCTACCTTGATCCGCATCCGCTCAAAGTGATCGGATGCGTCAGGGTCGGCTCCCCGGGGGATGACCCCGTCACTGGTTCCACATAAAAAACCCAGCGGCCCCACCGGATCTCTTTCTGGTGGGGCCGCTGGGTTTTTTGACGATGGACGGCGGACCCGCACCTCGCCGCCCCGCCAGGGGGGCGCCAGCACACGTACTATGTGCTGGCGGGCGCCACTCCCGTCCTCGTGCATAACTGCGGTGAAGTGGCCGTTGACACAAATATTGTCTCGTACTCACTCAGACCGTGTCCTATGTGGTGGGGCGGATGAGTCGTTTGTAGCAGCAGAGGGCGGCGGCGAGGCCGAGGAAGGCCAGGTAGTTGCGGGGGTGGCGCTCGTAGCGGTGGTTGAGCCGGCGGTAGCCGGTCAGCCAGGACATGGTCCGCTCGATCACCCACCGCCGACGCCCCAGTCGTTCGCTCGACTCGATGCCCTTGCGGGCGATGCGGACACCGATCCGTTTGCCACGGATCCATTTCCGCAGGTCAGGGATGTCATAGGCCTTGTCGGCGTGGAGCTTTCGGGGTTTGAAGTGCCGGCCGCGGTGGGGGTCGTGTCTCGTTTGGTTGCCGAGCACCATGGGTTTCAGGGCCTGGCTGTCGTGGGTGTTGGCAGCCAAGACGCCGACGAGGAGGGGCAGTCCGGCCGCGTCCGACAGGACGTGCATTTTCGAGCCGGGCTTGCCCCGGTCCACGGGGCTCGGACCTGTGAGTTCGCCCCCTTTTTGGCGCTCACGTGGGCGGAGTCGAGGACCGCGCGGGACAGGTCGAGGAGGCCTGCGTCGTCGAGGCGATGGAGGATCTCCTCGTGCAGCCGGCCCCACACACCTGCCCGTGACCAGATCAGGAACCGGCGGTGGGCCGTCGACTTCGAGATCCCGAAACACGGCGGCAGCATCCGCCAGGCACAGCCGCTGACCAGCACGTAGATGATCGCGGCGAACAGCGTCTCATCAGGCGTGTCCGGTGTCCCGCCTCCCTGCGGCCGCACCCGCGACGGCGGGATCAGCGGCTCCACGATCTCCCACAACCCGTCCGGAACAATCCAACTCCACGTACCCCGCCCCATGCGAAGCTCAACGACGCCCCACCACATAGGACACAGTCTTAGTGGAACGAGGGCGGCAGAGGTAGAAACGGCACTTGCAGGTAGGAGCCCCGTTCTCTCGCCGACAGCTCACTCGGAGCTGCTCGCAAGGTATACCGCGAATGAAATCGGGTCTTGGCTTTCAGCTAGAGGAGGCCGGATGGGCATCGAGGCTTCACGGGCCGGCGTCGATGCTATTTAGAGCGGGCTGGAAGCGATGTGGGCCTATAATTTCAAGCCATCGATCGCGCTAAATGGCCGCAGGGTGCTTCAGTCTGCAGTTCAAGAAGGACTCACTCTCCTGACAACAGACAAGCAGATACTGAAGAATGCCCCGCGCCTGGGGCTGTCGGTGGAGAGATTTACCTCCTAGAGGGGGCGGCGCGGCGTTCGCAGGCAGAGAGGAAAGATCCCGATCGAGCTTCTTCGGTGGAGGTGGGTACGAAGGTGGAGATGGGAGAGTTTGAGCAGCTTGGGGAGGTCGAACTCAGGCGAATCGAGGAGCGAGCAGACTCCGCCACTCCGGGGCCTTGGTTCGTTCGGCAGCTCGACGACAGAGAGTTCATGACCCTCGTGGCGGTCAGTACGGTTCCTGACGTTGAGTCTGTTGATTCGCATCCAGGATTCCAGAGTGGGCAGAACGTTGCCCTGGCTCTTGTCCAGGATCCGCAATATGCGGATGTGCCTGACGGGCTGTGGGATGAGAACGCAAACTTCATTGCTCATGCCCGTCAGGACATCCCACGTCTCGTCGCTGAAGTTAGGCGCCTTCGAGAGCTCCTCGACCGCAAGAACGACTGAGGCGGTAGGGGTGGTAAGCCTAGAGCGCTGAATCGCGGGACCCTCGCGGGATTCGTCTTGCGAGGGTCGATCGCTCGCAACGTTTCGGGTGTGACCCCGAATTCCTCGCGTTTTTCGCGAACGAGTCGAATTAGCGGAGGCCCTCCATTCTCTTCATCGCTGAAGTTTGCGGATTGAATGATCCGGATGCGAGGCTGGCGGCCAAGTTTGCACTCGAAGCGGCGAGCACTTCCGACGGCTTGGCCGAACTGAGTGACCTGATCTCCACTTCGCTCGCGGAGCTGGATCAGGTGTAGCTCAAGTCAGGCTTGAGGACCCGTCCCCTCCGGACGGGGCCTCAATTCGTTGGGATAGCCAAGCCCCGCCAGGTGACTCCTGGCGGGGCCCCTTCGTGGGGCGACGGCAGTAGTTGACGGCAACGTCAACGGACGAGAGCAGCGCAGGGCTGGCGGATGCCAACCGTCGATCCTGGCCGCCTCGGGACTGGTCGGGCCGTCGAGGGCGGTGCCGAGGGTGCCACGTGCCGTGCCGGAACCAGAATCGGAGGATGAACTGTTCAGAGAGGAGAGGTCCGCCATGGTGCGGAAGGCCGCCAGGTCGCGGTGTTCCGAGACGAGGGCCTCGATGCAGGGGGCGTACTCGGGGTCGTGGGACATGACGGCGAACAGGCCGTCCTCCTCGCCCTTCCAGTGGGCGAGGAGGACGGCCTGGCCGGCGGTGAGGAGGGTGCCGGCCTTATCCGAGGTCGCCCGCCGCGTTCTCACCGTTTCGTGCTCGGAGATGAACTCCTTGATGAGGAGGATCTGGCGGCAGCCGCAGTAGTGGCACATGCCAGACAGTTTGGAGGGGATAAGGGGCTTAGTCGGATTCGCCTTCCAGGTTGCCCTCCGTGTCCAGGTAGACCTGGCGGAGGGATTCGAGGATCTGGGGGTTCGGCTTCTCCCACATGCCGCGGGATTCGGCCTCCAGGAGGCGTTCCGCGATGCCGTGGAGGGCCCAGGGGTTGGCCTCCTCCAGGAAGGCGCGGTTCGTCGGGTCCAGGACGTAGGTTTCCGTCAGTTTGTCGTACATCCAGTCGGCGACCACGCCTGTCGTGGCGTCGTAGCCGAAGAGGTAGTCGACCGTCGCCGCGAGTTCGAAGGCGCCCTTGTAGCCGTGGCGGCGCATCGCCTCGATCCACTTGGGGTTGACGACGCGGGCGCGGAAGACGCGGCTCGTCTCCTCGACGAGGGTGCGGGTCTTGACCGTCTCCGGGCGGGTGGAGTCGCCGATGTAGGCCTCGGGGGCCGTGCCGCGCAGGGCGCGGACCGTGGCCACCATGCCGCCGTGGTACTGGAAGTAGTCGTCCGAGTCGGCGATGTCGTGTTCGCGGGTGTCGGTGTTCTTCGCGGCGACGGTGATCCGCTTGTACGCCGTCTCCATCTCGGTACGGGCGGGCCGTCCTTCGAGGCCGCGGCCGTACGCGTAGCCGCCCCAGACCGTGTAGACCTCCGCGAGGTCGGCGTCGGTGCGCCAGTCGCGGGAGTCGATCAGCTGGAGGATGCCCGCGCCGTAGGTGCCCGGGCGGGAGCCGAAGATGCGGGTGGTGGCCTTGCGTTCGTCGCCGTGGGTGGCGAGGTCGGCCTGGGCGTGGGCTCGGATGAAGTTCGATTCCGCCGGTTCGTCCAGGGAGGCCGCCAGGCGGACCGCGTCGTCGAGGAGGCCGATGACGTGCGGGAACGCGTCGCGGAAGAAGCCCGAGATGCGGAGGGTCACGTCGATGCGGGGGCGGTTCAGTTCCGACAGGGGAATCGCCTCGATGCCCGTGACGCGGCGCGAGGCCTCGTCCCAGACCGGGCGGACGCCGAGGAGGGCCAGGGCTTCGGCCACGTCGTCGCCGGCCGTGCGCATGGCACTGGTGCCCCAGAGGGACAGGCCGACCGAGGCGGGCCATTCGTCCTCGTGGTCCGCGCGGTAGCGGGCCAGCAGGGAGTCGGCCAGGGCCTGACCGGTCTCCCAGGCGAGGCGGGAGGGGACGGCCTTCGGGTCGACCGAGTAGAAGTTGCGGCCCGTCGGGAGGACGTTGACCAGGCCGCGGAGGGGCGAGCCCGACGGGCCGGCCGGGACGAAGCCGCCGTCCAGGGCACGGACCACGTGCGCGATCTCGTCCGTTGTGCCGGCCAGACGGGGCACGACCTCGTTCGCCGCGAAGGTGAGGATGTCGCGGACGGCTGCCGGGTGGCCCGCCGCGACGGGGGCGACCGCGTCGGGGGACCAGTTCGCGTCCTCCATCGCCTGGACCAGGGTGCGGGCCGTCTCCTCGATCGTGTCCGCCGCGGTGCGGGTGGCGGCCGACTCGTCCAGGCCGAGGGCCTCGCGCAGGCCCGGGAGGGCGGAGGTGCCGCCCCAGATCTGGCGGGCGCGGAGGATGGAGAGGACCAGGTTGACCCGGGCCTCGCCGGTCGGGGCGCCGCCCAGGACGTGCAGGCCGTCGCGGATCTGGGCGTCCTTGACCTCGCACAGCCAGCCGTCGACGTGGAGCAGGAAGTCGTCGAAGCCGTCGTCGTCGGGGCGCTCCTCCAGGCCGAGGTCGTGGTCGAGCTTCGCCGCCTGGATCAGGGTCCAGATCTGGGCGCGGATGGCGGGGAGCTTCGACGGGTCCATGGAGCTGATCTGGGCGTACTCGTCCAGGTGCTGCTCCAGGCGGGCGATGTCGCCGTACGACTCGGCGCGGGCCATCGGCGGGACCAGGTGGTCGACCAGGGTGGCGTGCACCCGGCGCTTGGCCTGGGTGCCCTCGCCCGGGTCGTTGACCAGGAAGGGGTAGACGAGGGGGAGGTCGCCGAGCGCGGCGTCGGGTGCGCAGGAGGCGGACAGGCCGGCGTTCTTGCCGGGCAGCCATTCGAGGTTGCCGTGCTTGCCCAGGTGGATCATCGCGTCGGCGCCGAAGCCGCCGTCCTGCGCCGCCGCCTGGATCCAGCGGTACGCGGCCAGGTAGTGGTGCGAGGGCGGCAGGTCCGGGTCGTGGTAGATCGCGATCGGGTTCTCGCCGAAGCCGCGCGGCGGCTGGATCAGGATGAGGAGGTTCCCGCGGCGCAGGGCGGCGAGGACGATGTCGCCCTCGGGGTTGGCGGAGCGGTCGACGAACATGTTGCCGGGGGCCTCGCCCCAGTGTTCCTCGACGCTCTCGCGCAGGTCCGCGGGGAGCTCGGCGAACCAGCGCTTGTAGTCGGCCGCCGGGATGCGGACCGGGTTGCGGGCCAGCTGCTCCTCGGTGAGCCAGTCCTGGTCGTGGCCGCCGGCCTCGATCAGGGCGCGGATCAGCTCGTCGCCGTCACCCGAGACCAGGCCCGGGATGTCGGCGGTGGGGCCGAAGTCGTAGCCGGCCGCGATGAGGGTGCGCAGGAGTTCCACCGCGCTGGCCGGGGTGTCCAGGCCGACCGCGTTGCCGATGCGGGAGTGCTTGGTGGGGTACGCGGAGAGGACGAGGGCGACGCGCTTGTCGGCGCGCTCGATGTGGCGCAGGCGGGCGTGGCGCACGGCGATGCCGGCCACGCGGGCGGCGCGCTCGGCGTCGGCGACGTAGGCGGGCAGGCCGTCCTCGTCGATCTCCTTGAAGGAGAACGGGACGGTGATGAGGCGGCCGTCGAACTCGGGCACGGCGACCTGCGTGGCGGCGTCGAGGGGGGAGAGGCCCTCGTCGTTCTCCTCCCAGGTGCTGCGGGAGCCCGTCAGGCACAGGGCCTGGAGGATCGGCACGCCGAGACCGGCCAGGGCGCCCGCGTCCCAGGACTCGTCGTCCCCGCCCGCGGAGGCGGTGGCGGGTCGGGTGCCGCCGGCGGCGAGGACGGTGGTGACGATGGCGTCGGCGGAGGCCAGGGCGTCGAGGAGCTCCGGCTCCGGGGTGCGCAGGGAGGAGACGTAGAGGGGGAGCGGGCGGCCGCCCTTGGCCTCGACGGCGTCGCAGAGGGCGTGCACGAAGGCGGTGTTGCCGCTCATCTGGTGGGCGCGGTAGTAGAGCACCGCGACCTGGGGGCCGGTCGCCTCCGTGGCGGGGCGCTCCAGGGGGCCCCAGGTGGGGGAGGCGGCCGGGGGCTCGAAGCCGTGGCCGGTGAGCAGGACCGTGTCGGAGAGGAACCGGGCCAGCTGGTCGAGGTTGGCCGGGCCGCCGTGCGCGAGGTAGCGGTGGGCCTCGGCGGCGATGCCGATCGGGACCGTGGAGGCCTCCATCAGCTGGGCGTCCGGGGCCTGTTCGCCGGTCAGGACCACCACGGGGCGGGTCTGGTCGGCGGCGAGGAGCACGTCGAGGCCGTCCTGCCAGGCGCGCAGGCCGCCGAGGAGGCGCACGACGACCAGCTCGGCGCCGTCGAGGAGGCCGGGGAGGTCGTCGAGGGGGAGGCGGGAGGGGTTCGCGAACCGGTACGGCACGGGGCCGCCGGCGATGTTCGCGGCGCGGGCGCTGAGCAGATCGGTGTCGGACGTCGACAGCAGCAGGATCATGCGGCGGCAGGCCTTCCTCGGGGTTTCCGCGCCCCGGGCAGTGAGGACAGCGGGAGTTCCTGACTCACCCCGCGGATCGCTCCGCGGGGCTCACAGTGGCGGGACCGCGCCGGAATCGCACCGGGCTTCCTCCCATGTCGCCGTCCTCGGCGGTGACGGGCCGAGTGGTCCGCCGGAAGGTCATCTTAGGTGGCCTTTTCCCTGGCCGGGAGGTGGGGTCGGTCGGGTGCGGCACCGCTGCCGGAGCTCTGCCCTTGGGGTTGCGCCGCAAACGTGGGGGGCGGGTGCGGGGGCGGGGCCGCTGCGCGGAGCCTCTCCCCGCCCCGCCCCTTCGCCGTTTCTCCCCCGGCTGCCGCTGGGAGGTGGCCCAGGGGCTCCGCCCCAGACTCCGCGCCTCAAGCGCCGGCGGGGCTGGAATCGGCCGGCGTGGTCCGTGGGGTGCCGCTGGTGGGGCGCGGGGTGCGTCGGAGCGGGAGCCCCCGGTCGGGGTGGCGACGGACACAGGTCGGGGGTGGGGAATCGTGGGTATGCTCGCGGCCATGCCGCCCCAGCCACCTTCCGCCGCATCGCGGGACGAACCCGTCATACGTGAACGCGGCGACGCCTGCCCCGGCGCGCTGCGGCTGCACGCCGCCGACGACGGGTACCTCGCGCGCGTCCGGATCCCCGGCGGGCTGCTCACCACCCGGCAGGCCCTCGCGCTCGCGGACGCCGCCGAGCGGTTCGGCGACGGGCACCTGGAACTCACCTCCCGCGGCAACGTCCAGCTGCGCGGCCTCGCCGACGGGTGCGGCGGCGGGCTCGCGGAGCTGCTGGACGCCGCCGGGCTGCTGCCTGCGCCCGGCCACGAGCGGGTGCGCAACATCGTGGCCACCCCGGCGGCCGGGGCCCAAGTCGTCGGCTGGGTCCGGGAACTCGACCGGCTGCTGTGCGCCAGTGCGCGGGCCGCGGACCTGTCCGGGCGGTTCCTGTTCGCCCTCGACGACGGACGCGGGGACGTGGCCGCCCTCGACCCGGACGTGACCGTGATGGCCGCGGGCGCGGACGGCGAGGAGGGCCGGGAAGGTACCGGTCCCGCGGGCGGAGAAGGCCGCGAGGGCCAGGACGGCCCCGGCCGCGGCCCGGGCGACGCCCGCCCCGGCGCCGACGACGCTCGCCCCGGCCGTGGTTCCGGCGGTGACGGCCCCGGCGACGCCTGCCCCGGTCCCGGCGACGCCCGCCCCGGCGCCGGTGACGGCCCTGGCCCCTCTGTCGGTGCCGGCCCGCGACCGGGCCGCGGAGGCGGCCCTGCGTACGGCGCCGGCCCCGTGAGCGGTGCCGGCCCCGTGAGCGGTGCTGGCCCCGGCTGGCAGGTGCTGGTGCGGCTCGGGGGTGCTGCCGACGCCGTCGGGGTCGGCGGGGGCGATGCGGCCTCCGCTGCGCTGCTGGCCGCCGAGTACTTCCTCGACGCCGCCGGCGCGGCCGGGACCCGGCCCTGGCGGGTCGCCGAGCTGCCCGGTGAACACGCGCTGGATGCGGGGGAGTTCGTGCGACGGCTGGCCGAGGCGGGGATCGCGGCCGTCCGCGTGCCCGCGGTGGCGTGGCCGTACGCCGAGCCGCCCCGGCCGGGGCGCGTGGGCGCGGCCGGGCTGTGCGTGCTGCCCCCGCTCGGGCGGGTCGGCGCCGCGCAGTGGCGGGTGCTGGCCGAAGCCGCCGACGGCGAGCTGCGCGTCAGCCCGTGGCGCAGCGTCGTCCTCCCGCGCGCCGCGGCCGACAGCGGCGGCCGCATCGAGACGGCCGGCCTCGTCGTCCGGCCCGGATCCCCCTGGCGGACCGTCACGGCCTGTACGGGCAAGCCCGGTTGCGCCAAGTCCCTCGCGGACGTACGCGCCGACGCGCGTGCCGTCGTAGAAGTACAGGAGGCCGCCGCGGAGCTGCCGGTGCACTGGTCGGGGTGCGCCCGCCGGTGCGGGCATCCGCGCGGCACCGCGTGGGTGGACCTCGTCGCCACCCCCGACGGCTACGAACTCGACGCGCGGCCCGTGCCGCACGCAGATCTGGCGGCCGCCCTCACGGCCGCACGCACCACCCCCACCACAACCGAAGCCGCAGTGAAGAAATGAGCGAGTACACCGTGTTCGAGTACGAGAAGGACGGCGCCGCGATCTACCGCCAGTCCTTTGCCACGATCCGCGCCGAGGCGGACCTCTCCGGGCTGCCCGCCTCGGTCGCCCAGGTCGCGGTGCGCATGATTCACGCCTGTGGCATGACCGACCTCCCCCAGGACCTCGGCTACACCCCCGACGTGGTCCTGCGGGCCCGTGCCGCCCTGCACGCCGGCGCGCCGATCCTGTGCGACGTGCAGATGGTCGCCAGCGGCGTCACCCGCAAGCGGCTGCCCGCCGACAACGAGGTGATCTGCACCCTCTCCGACCCGGCCGTGCCCGCGCTCGCCGCGAAGATGGGCACCACCCGCAGCGCCGCCGCCCTCGAAGTCTGGCGCGACCGGGGGCTGTTGGAGAACTCCGTGATCGCCGTCGGCAACGCCCCGACCGCGCTGTTCCGGCTGCTGGAGATGATCGAGGAGGGCGCCCCGCGCCCCGCGGCCGTCATCGGCGTGCCCGTCGGCTTCATCGGCGCGGCCGAGTCCAAGGACGCCCTAGCCGCCCACCCCTCGGGCCTCGACCACCTCATCGTGCGCGGCCGGCGCGGCGGCAGCGCCATCGCCGCCGCCGCGGTCAACGCGATCGCGAGCGAGGAAGAATGAGCAGCAGCACCGGCAAGGGCAAGCTCTACGGGGTCGGGCTCGGGCCCGGCGACCCGTCGCTGATGACCCTGAGGGCCGTCGAGGCGATCGCCGAGGCCGACGTGGTCGCGTACCACAGCGCCCGCCACGGCCGTTCCATCGCCCGCTCGATCGCCGCGAAGCACCTGCGCGCCGACCACGTCGAGGAACCGCTGGTCTACCCGGTCACCACCGAGACCACCGACCACCCCGGCGGCTACCAGGGCGCGATGGAGGAGTTCTACGAGGCCTCCGCCGCCCGGCTGGCCGCGCACCTGGACGCCGGCCGGACCGTCGCCGTGCTCGCGGAGGGCGACCCGCTCTTCTACGGCTCGTACATGCACATGCACAAGCGGCTCGCGGACCGCTACGAGGCCGAGGTCGTCCCCGGCGTCACCTCGGTCAGCGCCGCCGCCGCCCGCCTCGGCACCCCGCTGGTCGAGGGCGAGGAGGTGCTGACGATCCTGCCCGGCACCCTGCCCGAGGAGGAGCTCACCGCCCGCCTCGCCGCCACCGACTCGGCGGTCGTCATGAAGCTCGGCCGCACCTTCCCCGCCGTCCGGCGGGCCATGGAGGGCAGCGGACGCCTCGCGGAGGCCCGTTACGTCGAGCGCGCCACGATGGAGGGCGAGCGGACCGGCGTCCTGGCCGACACCGACCCCGACAGCGTCCCGTACTTCGCCGTCGCCGTCGTGCCCAGCCGGATCGGCAACCCGGGCAGCGTGCCGTCCGGCCCCGGTGAGGTCGTGGTCGTCGGCACCGGCCCGGCCGGGCCGCTGTGGCTGACCCCTGAGACGAAGCGGGCGCTGGCCGACGCCGAGGTGCTGGTCGGCTACACCACGTACCTGGACCGGGTGCCGGTCAAGCCGGGCCAGGTGCGGCACGGCTCCGACAACAAGGTGGAGTCCGAGCGCGCCGAGTTCGCCCTCGACCTCGCCCGGCGCGGCAAGCGGGTGGCCGTGGTCTCCGGCGGCGACCCCGGGGTCTTCGCCATGGCCACCGCGGTCCTGGAGGTGGCCGGCCAGGCCGCGTACGCGGACGTGCCGGTGCGGGTGCTGCCCGGGGTGACGGCGGCCAACGCGGCGGCCGCCGCGGCCGGGGCCCCGCTGGGCCACGACTACGCCACCGTCTCGCTCTCCGACCGGCTCAAGCCGTGGGAGGTCATCGCGGAGCGGCTGCGCGCGGCCGCCGCCGCCGACCTGGTCCTCGCCCTGTACAACCCCGGCTCGCGCAGCCGGACCTGGCAGGTGGAACGGGCGAAGGAGCTGCTGCTGGAGCTGCGCGCGCCGCAGACCCCGGTGGTCGTGGCCCGGGACGTGGGCGGGCCCGAGCAGTCGGTGCGGATCGTCACGCTGGCCGAACTGGAGCCGTCCGAGGTGGACATGCGGACGATCCTGCTGATCGGCTCCTCGCAGACGCAGGTGACCGAGCGGCCCGACGGGTCACGCGTGACGTGGACCCCGCGCCGCTACCCGTGACCGTGCGGGTGCGGGTGCCGGTGCGGGTGACGTGAGGTGAACGCGGCCCGGCCCGGGGCGGTGCGCCCCGGGCCGGGCCGTCGTCGCTCCGTGCGGCGGCCTCCGCTCAGCCCGGGCAGCCCGCCAGTACGTCCGGGCAGCCCTTGACCGTCGCCGGGTCGAGGGTGAGCAGCTGCCACGACACGACGCCCGCCGGCGGGGAGTCCTCCTCCGGGGCGGGGTCGATGTGCGCGTTGAGCGCCGGGCCCGCGGGGAGGTTCAGCCGGGTCACCTCCCCGGCGGTGCACGACACGTCGAACGAGCGCTCCCCGGAGCCGCCGTCACGGGACAGCAGCAGGGTGACCCGGGGGCTCTCCTCGCTGTCGCAGGCGATGTCGAAGCGGTACGGGCGCTCCCCGCCGGTCTCCAGGTCCTTCTCCATCCCGGCCTTCAGGAACCCGGTGCCCCGCATCGTCACACGGGCCCCGGCCGCGACGTCCTTGCCCAGGGTCTCGTCGGCCCGCTGGAGCGCGTCGTCGGGCTCCCAGCCCTTGGGCCCGGGCGCCGCGCCCCCACCGCACCCGGTGAGGAGTGCCGACGCGGCGGCGAGGGCCAGGACGAGGGCGTGGGGGCGACGTATCCGCATTCCTCCACCCTAGAGGGTGCGCTCCGGTCCGGCGCCGAGCCAGCGCAGGGCCGCCTCCACCGACTCCGCCAGGGCCGGGCCCTGCGGTACCGGAGGGCGGCGTACGACCAGCACCGGGATCCCGGCCTCCCGGGCGGCGGTGAGCTTGGGGGCCGTGGCGTCGCCGCCGCTGTCCTTGGTGACCAGGACGTCGATGCGGTGACGGGCCATCAGTTCCCGCTCCTGCTCCAGGCCGAACGGGCCGCGCGCCAGCACCGTCTCCAGCCGGGGCGGCACCGGTCCCTCCGGCGGGTCCACCGAACGCACCAGGAACCAGAGGTCGGTGAGGTGCGCGAAGGCGTGCAGGCCGGTCCGGCCGGTGGTCAGGAAGGCCCGCCCGCCGAGGGACGGCAGCACGGCGGCGGCCCCCGCGAGGTCGTCCGCGAAGGTCCAGGCGTCGCCCGGGCCCGGACTCCAGCCGGGGCGCCGCAGCGCCAGCACGGGCACGCCCGTGAGCGCCTCCGCCGCGGCCGCGTGGAAGCTCATCCGCTCGGCGAAGGGGTGCGTGGCGTCGACCACGTGCGTGACCCCGTGGGCGGTGATCCAGCCGGCCAGCCCCTCCACCCCGCCGAACCCGCCGATCCGGGTACCGCCCGGTGGCAGAACCGGCGAACCGACCCGGCCCGCCAGGGAGTTGGTCACCCGGTACGCGGCCGCGTGCGCGGGGTCCCGCGCCAGTGCCTCCGCCAGCCGGCGGGCCTCGGTCGTCCCGCCCAGGATCAGGACGTGCCGCCCGGGCCCCGCCGCGGCGGGCGGCGGCTCAGCAGACATGCCGGTCGCGCTCGGGGGAGTAGAGGTGGCTGTCGCGGAACTGCTCCGCGCCCAGGGTCCGCCCCACCACGATCACGGCGGTGCGCACCAGGCCGGCCTCCTTCACCTGCCCGGCGATGTCGGCGAGCGTCCCGCGCAGGATCAGCTCGTCGGGGCGGCTGGCCATCGCCACCACCGCCACCGGGCATTCGGCCCCGTAGTGCGGCAGCAGTTCGTCCACGACCCGGTCCACGTAGCGGGTGGCCAGGTGCAGCACCAGCAGGGCGCCGCTGCGGCCGAGCGTGGCCAGGTCCTCGCCGGGCGGCATCGGGGTGGCCTGCTGGGCGATCCGGGTCAGGATCACGGTCTGGCCGACGGTCGGGACGGTCAGCTCCCGCTTGAGCGAGGCCGCCGCCGCCGCGAACGCCGGTACGCCCGGCACCACCTCGTACGGGATGCCGGCCGCGTCCAGGCGCCGCATCTGCTCGGCGACGGCGCTGAAGATGGACGGGTCGCCCGAGTGCAGCCGCGCCACGTCCAGCCCCGCCTCGTGGGCCCGTACGCACTCGGCGACGATCTCGTCGAGGTTCAGCTGCGAGGTGTCGACCAGCCGGGCCCCCTCGGGGCACTCCGCCAGCAGCTCGCGCGGGACCAGGCTGCCGGCGTAGAGGCAGACCGGGGCGGCGGCGAGGGTGCGGGCGCCGCGTACGGTGATGAGGTCGGCGGCGCCGGGGCCCGCGCCGATGAAGTACACGGTCATGTCATTCTCCTTGGGTCTTCGGCTTCGTCACGGACCACTGGGTGACGGGCATCGCCTGCCGCCAGCCGGTGAAGCCGCCGACCGGCACGGCGTGCGACACGGCCAGCTTCACCAGTTCGCCGCCGAGGCGCCGGTGCTGCCCGGCGAGGACCGCCTCCGACTCCAGCGTCACCGTGTTGACGACCAGCCGGCCGCCGGGCGCGAGCGCCGCCCAGGCGGCGTCGAGCAGGCCCGGGGCGGTGAGCCCGCCGCCGATGAACACGGCGTCGGGGACGGGCAGTCCCTCCAGCGCCGCCGGGGCCGCGCCGACGACCACGCGCAGGCCGGGGACGCCGAGGGCCGTCGCGTTGCGGGTGATGCGCCCGGCCCGCTCCGGGACGCGCTCGACGGCCACGGCACGGCAGGAGGGGTGCGTGCGCATCCACTCGATGCCGATGGAGCCGGAGCCGCCGCCGATGTCCCACAGCAGCTCGCCGGGGGCGGGGGCCAGGGCGCAGAGGGTCGCGGCACGCACGTGGCGCTTGGTCAGCTGCCCGTCGTGCTCGTACGCGGCGTCGGGCAGGCCGGGGGTGGCGCCGAGCCGGGGGACCGGCGCGGCGGGATCCCGGCGGCACTCCACGGCGACCACGTTGAGGGGGTCGCCCGGCTCGCGGTCCCAGGCGTCCGCGGTGCCCCCGTACGCGTCCTCGCGCTCGGAGCCGAGCTGCTCCAGGACCCGCATCCGGCTGGGGCCGAAGCC
This sequence comes from Streptomyces sp. NPDC058157, assembly GCF_042884105.1. NCBI lineage: Bacteria > Bacillati > Actinomycetota > Actinomycetes > Kitasatosporales > Streptomycetaceae > Streptomyces > Streptomyces sp. NPDC058157. The sequence continues at coordinate 10,574 of NZ_JBHVUQ010000031.1, read as the reverse complement.
CCGCTCCCGCAGCAGAGCGGCGATCTCGCCCGGGCTCGCCGCTCCGGCGCTGAGCACCAGCAGCCGCCGCCCCTCGTGCAGTGCGGCCGCCACCCGGGCCACCGGCCGGCCGACGACGGTGACGACCTCGGTGTCCTCCACCGGCCAGCCCAGGCGGGCGCAGGCGTAGGAGACGGAGGAGGGGTGCGGGTGGACGCGCAGGGCGTCCGGGCCCAGCTCCTCGCACAGCGCGCGGCCGATCCCGTAGAACATCGGGTCCCCGCTGGCCAGGACGGCGATCCGGCGCCCGGCGTGCTCGGCCATGAGCTTCGGCACGGCGGGCCGCAGCGGGCTCGGCCAGGCCACCCGCAGCCCGGCGCACGCGCCGGCCGGGAGCAGGTCCAGCTGCCGGGGCCCGCCGATCAGGACCTCGGCGCCGGTCAGCGCGCCCCGGGCGGTGTCGGTGAGCCCGGCCCAGCCGTCGGCGCCGAGACCGACGACGGCCACGGCCAGGGGTGCTGCGGGGGTGCTCACTGCGGTACCTCGGGAACGGGAGAGGGCGAATGCGCGGGACGGACCCGCAGCTTACTGGGACGCGGCCGCGGCCCCCCGGCCAGGGTGACCAGCACCGACGCCCCCACCGGACCCGCGGGCAGGGCCACGGCACGCCGGGCCGCCACCCCGCGCCGGCTACCGCCCCGCGCCGCGCCGGGCCACCGCCCCGGGTCACCGCGCCGCGCCGGCTACCGCCCTGGGCCACCGTCCCGCGCCGGGCCACCGCCCTGGCTCACCGTCCCGCGCCGCGTCGGTCACCGTCCCGCGCCGCGTTGGCCACCGCCCCGCGGGGCCCGCGCACCGGCATGCCCCCGTCCGCCCCCGCCACGCCCCCGTCCGCCCCGGACGGAACCTGCCCGGGCCGGCGTCCGCCGCCCCACACTCGGAAGATGGACGACACTCCGGACAACCACCCAGCAGGCTCGGACGACGCCCACGTACACCCCCGCGCGGACGGCCCCGCCCGCGGTACCGACCGGCCGCCCGGCGACGGTGACGGCGACGGCGACGGCCACGCCGTGGTCCTCGGGGCCGGGCTCGCCGGGCTGCTGACGGCGCGGGTCCTCGCGGAGCACTTCCCCCGCGTGACCGTCCTCGAACGGGACGAACTCGCCCAGAGCGGCCCCGCGGGCCTGCGGTTGGATCCGCGGCGGGGCGGGCCCTCAGTCGCGCGCGGACCGCTCGTACAGCGCCCGCACGTCGTCCCCGAAACGGCTGCTGAACGAGGTGGTCTCGTCCCCGCCCCCGTCCCGTCCGCCGATGACCCCGATCAGGCTGCCGTCGGCGGTCAGGACGGGACCGCCGCTGGTCCCGTTGGGTACGTCCGCGCAGTCGAACCGCAGCTGCGCGGGCCCGTCGGCCACGGCTGTGTTCGAGCAGCCCAGCGGCCGCTCGGTGTCGTTCGGGTACCCCACCAGCCGGGCCGGCACCGGCAGCTGCCGGCCGAAGCCGATCGGGTGCGCCCCCGTGACGTCCTCCAGCCGCTGCCCCGGGTGCCCGGTGCGGCGCACCCGTAGGAAGGCGACGTCGACGTCCGGGTCGGAGTCCCGTATCCACCGCGGGTCCACGTCGATCCGCGTGGGCACCCACACCCCGTACGGCGCCTTGCCGTCCTCGTAGCCCGGCACGAAGGCCAGGTTGTTGCGGAAACCGCCCGCGTACACGCAGTGCGCCGCGGTGACGACGAGGTCCCCGGCGGCGGAGTGCACCACGCTCCCCGAGCAGTGGTGGTCGTCGTCCCAGTCCAGCCCGGGCGAGAACAGGGCCCCGATCGCGGGCTCGGCCGGCACCTCCCGGGCCTCCAGCGGGTCGGACGCCTTCCAGTCGCCCTCCGCGAAGCCCCGTACCGGCGGCGCGGCCGCCGGGGCCGGCTCGGTCAGCTTCTCCAGCGCCGCGGCGGCGGCCTCGTCGGCGAGCGCGGAGTCCTGCACGTAGCGCCCCCGGTCCCCGTCCCCGCGGTCGACGGTCCCCATCCGGCCCAGGCCGAAGGCCACCCCGGCGGCCACCAGCGCGCAGCACACGCCGGCCAGCACGCAGACCCGTACGGCCCTGCCCGTCATCGCGCCACTCCCACCGCCGAGGATCACCCGTCGCCCCCGGAACGGCCGGCCGCCCCCCGTGGTTCCCGGCCGGAATGTGCCCCTCCTCACACCCCGACCCCGGCCCGCCATCCCCGGTCCTTCCCCTCTTCACCCAACTCACCTACGCTCCAGGCGCCTTACCACTCGGTAACCCAGGGGAGCCGCACACCCATGCCCATCCGCACCCGCCTGCGCGCCGCAGCCGCGCTGCTGACCGCCGCCCTCGCGACCGTCGCCGTCTCCGCCACCCCGGCGGTCTCCGCCCCGGCCGCCCCCGCGGCCGCCGCCGCGACCGGTGACCTCCGGTACTCGGCGTCCACCGGCGTGGGGGTCCACAACGCCTACGAGAAGGCCAAGTACCCCTACCTCGCGGACGCCCTCGACTCGGGCGCGGCCATGCTGGAGCTGGACGTCTGGACCAACTTCTTCGGCAGCGGCTGGCGCGTCTCGCACGACAACCCCTTCGGCAACAACAGCAACTGCGAGAACGCCGCCACCCCCGCCCAGCTGCGGACGAAGTCCCGTGACCAGAACCTGGCGGGCTGCCTCTCCGACATCCGCAGCTGGCACGACGCCCACCCGGGCCACCGCCCGATCGTGCTGAAGCTGGAGCTCAAGGACGGTTTCGCCGCGAACCTGGGCCGGGGCCCGGCCGCGCTCGACGCCCTGCTCACCTCGAAGCTGGGCGACGCCCTCTACACCCCGGGCCGGCTCGCCGCCGGCTACCCGGACCTGGACACGGCGGCCCGCGCCGACGCCTGGCCGACCCGGGCGCAGATGGCGGGGAAGTTCCTGGTCGAGCTGATCCCGGGCACCGTGGAGGAGGGCAACGGCGCGGACAAGCTCTGGACGGACCGCGAGTACGCCGAGTACCTGCGCGGCCACCTCTCGACCGCCGCCGCCTTCCCGGCGGTCCACCGCGCCGAGGCGGGCGACCCCCGCGGCCGCTACGCGGACCCGGCCCTGCGCCCGTGGTTCGTCGTCTTCGACGGTGACGCGTCCGCCTACGCCTCCGCCGCGATCGACACCGCCTGGTACGACCGCAACCACTACCTGCTGATCGCCACGGACGCCCAGAACGTGGCCCCGGCGATCGACGCGGTCCACCCCACGGAGGCCCAGGCCCGCGACCGGGTGGCGCTGATGGCCGGCCGTCACGCCTCGATCACCTCGGCGGACTGGTACCCCCTGCCCTCGGTCCTCGCCACGGTGCTGCCCCGCGGCTGACCTCCCCCGCGGACCGGACGACGAGCGCCCCGCCGGGGGTCCCGGCGGGGCGCTCGTGCGTGCTCAGGGGCTCGGGGGCTCAGGGGGTCGACGGGGAGAGCTGGAGGGTGGCGGTCGTGGCGGATTCGCGCAGCACCTGGAGGCGCGTGCCGGTGTCCGGGACCTTGACGCCCACCTGGGGGAGGTCCGCGTTCCAGTAGGAGCCGCGGTGGTCGTCGAAGACGGCGACGCCCGGGCGGGAGGGGACCGTCAGGGCGTCACCGGTCCGGTGGAAGGTGACGCGGTCGGTGGGACGGGTGGAGAAGGTCGCGTCGAAGGTCTGGGCCCGGGAGTTGAGCAGGGTGCCGCCGGGGAAGCGCAGGGCGTCGGGGCGGGCGTCCACCGGGAGGATCAGGCCCGAACCCGGGTGCGCCTTGGTGGTGTTGTCGCTGTAGGCGGTGTCCCAGAGCCACAGCAGGACGCCCTGCTGGTAGGGGTAGAACTCGACCCGGTTGTCGGTGGAGGTGAAGTTGTACGGGCCGGTGCGCAGGTAGGAGCCGTAGCCCGTGTAGCGGCGGTTCTCCGCGAAGTAGGCGCGCGGGTGGGACTCCGTGCCCGTCCGGCCCTCGGTGCGGGACCACTTGCGGGCCGTCCAGTCCCCGGCGGCGCTCTCCGCGCCGTCGGCGAAGAGGGTGCGGCCGTCGGCGTCCGAGGTGACGCGCAGGTCGTCGAAGGTGGCGCCGCGGCCGTGGGTGTTGCCGTCCGAGGTGGCGTGGAAGCGGATCGCGGTGGTGCCCGCCGGGAGGGGGACCTTGAGCTCGGTCCAGCCGGCCGAGGCGCCGGAGACGCCCTTCGGCGGGATGGCCGTCCCGTTCACCGTGCCGGGCAGCGGGGCCCAGGTGGCGCCGCCGTCGGAGGAGCCTTCGACCGTGAGGAAGTCGAAGTCCTGTTCCGTGTCGTACCAGAGGCGGGCGCCGAGGGTGGCGGGGCCGCCGGAGAGGTCCACGGTGCGGGTGAGGGTGTTGTCCATGAAGTCGCCGGTGCCGCTCCACCATTGGCTCGCGCCCTCGTACGGGTCGGTGAGTTCGGTGCGCGTGGTGGAGGGCGGGAGGTGCACGAGGAGGGCCTGCGGGTCCTGGGTGTGGTAGCCCGAGACGCCCAGGGTGGCGCGGGTCCTGCGGCCCGCGTCGGCCTCCGTGTAGTCCAGCCAGCCCAGTTGGAGCTTGCTCCACGGGTCCAGGTCGCCGGGGAAGCGCCCCGTGGTGCCCGGGCCCTTGCCCAGGTAGGAGGCCGAGGACATCAGGGACCAGAAGTTGACGCCGTTGTCCCCGTCCGAGCTGTACAGGTCGGGCAGGCCCAGGTCGTGGCCGAACTCGTGCGAGAAGAGGCCCGCGCCGCTGTTCTCGCCGCCGGTGAGGTAGTCGCCGGCCCAGATCCCGGTGTCGCCGACCGGGGTGCCGCCCGCCTTGTTGCCGTCCGGGCCCGCGGTGCCCGCCTGGTCCCAGTAGGCGAACCAGCGGTGCGCCCAGATGGCGTCCTTGCCCTGGTCGCCGCCGCCCCAGGTCTGGTCCTTGCCCGCGTGGACGATCACCAGGTGGTCGATGTAGCCGTCGGGCTCGTCGAAGTTGCCGTCGTGGTCGGCGTCGTAGCGGTCCCACACGTCGTACGGTGCGAGCTCGGCCTTGATCTGCTCCGTGGTGCGGCCCTTGGCGCGCTCGGAGTCGTACCAGGCCTTGGTGGCGTCGCGCACCAGGTCCCAGTTGGTGCGGCACTGGCCGGTCTCCGTGCACTTGTCCGTGCCGTAACGGGCCTCGTTGTAGGGGAGCTTGACCCAGTCGGTGACCGTGCCGTCGAGGTCGTAGCGGCCGGAGGACTGGAGGTCGTAGTAGGCCCGCATCGAGGCCGCGCCCGGGTCGGCGGAGAAGAACTGCTGCCGGTAGAAGTCCCGGTCGAAGTCCTTGCGCCAGAGGGTGTGGTTGTCGTCCTGGGGCGGTTTGGCGATGGTGTTGTGGAGGGGGCCGGGGGTGCCGCCGAAGCGGGGGTCCGTCTCGTCGCCGAACTCGGCGAGGATGACGAACACCTTGTCCTTGCGTTCCTGCGAGAGCTCGACGTACTGGTCGCCGATCTTCGCGGTGCGGGGGGCCGGCCCGGCGCGGCGCGATCCGCCGCCGCCCGCCGCGACGCCCTCCATGGCCTGGCGGCGCAGCGCCTGGCGCCGGAGTTCGAGGGGCGCGGCCGGCGGGGCGGCCTCCTGCCCGGCCTGCGGGGCGGTGGGCGGCGCCGGGGGCGGGGCGGCCGCCTGGGCGGGGGTGGCGAGGAAGGCGAGAGCGGCGAGCGATATCGCCGCTCCGGCCGCGGCAAGTCTGCGCAACGGGGGTGACCTTTCCGGGAGTCCGGTTCTCGGAGCGCAGGTAATATTTCACATGTCACAGGTGACGGCTAGGGGGTGAACTCCGCGTTCGCCGCGCCTCGTTCCCCGAGCGGCGCTATCGTGCGGGCGGGGCTGACAGGCCGGCAGACGAGGGGGCGGTACGGCGATGCGGTTTCTGTTCGTTCACGGCACGGGGGTCCGGCGCGACCGGCACGACACCCTCTTCGCGCTGGTGCGCGAGCGGCTCACCGACCGCTTCCCCGGCGCCACCGTCGACTCCTGCTTCTGGGGCGAGCGCTTCGGGGCCGCCCTCGGCTCCGGCGGCCGCTCCGTCCCGGGACTGCGCACCGCCGCGGCCGCGCACGCCGACGCGGCCGACACCGAGACCGCCGAATGGGGCCTGCTGCTCGCCGACCCGCTGTGCGAACTCCGGGTCCTGGCGGAGGCCGGCTGGGACACCGCCGGGCCCGGCTCCGGCTCCGGCTCCGGGGACGACCCCTTCGCCCTGCCCGGCGTGCAGCCCGCCGGGACCCGCGTCCTGGACCTGCTGCACCGCTTCGCCGAAGCCCCCTACGGCCCCCGCGGGGAGGGCGGTGAGCTCCGCGCCCTGCTGGACGGCACCGGCCTCGCCCCCGGGTTCCGCCCCGCCCTTCTGGCCGCCGCCGGATCCGCCGAGGCCGCCCGCGCCGGGGCCCGCGCCACCGCCGAACCCCAGGCCCGCGAACTGGCCACCGCCCTCGCCCGGTCCGTCACCGCCGGAGCCCTCGCCACCGCCGGGGCCGACGCCGACTGCACCGCCGCCGAACGCGACCGGCTCGTCGAACTGATCACCGCCCGCCTCGGCGGCGGCGCCCGGGTCCCCGGCGCCCGGGCGGCCGCCCTCCTCGGCCGGCTCGCCCTGCGCGTCTCCACCCAGCCGCTGCTCAACGCCTGGCGCGGCTCCCTCACCGCCGGTGCCACCCCCGCCCTCGGCGACATCCTGCGCTACCAGGCCCGCGGCACCGAACTGCGCTCCTTCCTGCACGCCAGGATCACCGCCGCACCGGGCCCGACCGTCCTCATCGGCCACAGCCTCGGCGGTATCGCCCTGGTCGACCTGCTCGCCCTCGAGGCCGCCACCGGCGGGCCCGTGCCGGGCGCCGAACTCCTGGTCACCGTGGGCTCACAGGCCCCGTACCTGTACGAACTCGGCGCCCTCACCGCCCTCCCGCCCGGCAGCGCCCTCCCGTACGGCTTCCCGCGCTGGCTCAACGTCTACGACCGCCAGGACGTCCTCTCCTACGTCGCCGGGCCCGTCTTCCCCGGCGACCCCCGCGTCACCGACCACGAGATCCGCAGCCGCCAGCCGTTCCCCGCCTCCCACAGCGCCTACTGGAAACAGCGGTCCCTCTACGAGCGCATCGAAGTGGCGGTGGCCGAGGCGGGCATCGGGTGACCCACCCCGGACTCAGGCCGGACACCGACCTCGAACTCCCGCCCCCGGCCATGGACTTATCCGACGACCTGGTACCCCGGCGCACCTTCGCGCTCATCGCCGGGGTCGAGCGGTACGGCATCAGCCACCACTGGAACCTGCGCGGCCCCGCCCGCGACGCCCTGCGCTTCGCCCACTGGCTCACCGGCCCCGGCCAGGTGCCGGCGGCCAACGTCCGGCTGCTGCTCTCCCCGCTCGACGACCCCGGCCTGCTCGACTGGACGGCCTCCCCGGCCCTGGCCGAGCTGCGGGCGGCATGGCGGCCCGCCACCGAGGCCAACGCCAAATCGGCCCTGCTCGAAGAACTCCCGCAGTGCGACGGCGACCTGCTGTGGATCTTCTGGGCCGGCCACGGCTACCTCGGGCGCGACGGGCAGTTGATGCTGCCCTGCGCCGACGCCGGACCCGGACAGATCCGCCACCTCAACCTCGACTCCGCGCTGCGCTGGTGGAAGACCGACCTGGTCGCACACCGCAGGTTCCCGCTCCAGGCCGCACTGGTGGACGCCTGCCGGGTCGACGCACCCCGCGACACCCGGTGGAACTTCGGCAGCAGCGACTACGGCGGCGGCGCCACCGTCCCCGGACGGCGGCAGTTCCGCCTCTACGCCTCCCGCGAGGGCGAGGCCGCGCAGAACGACGCCGAACGCGGCGCCGGCCGCTTCACCGAGGCCCTGCTCGCCGAACTCGGCGACCGCTCCGTGCGCGAGGGCGTCACCGGCCTCCCGGAGGCGGCCCGCCGCATCCACCACGCCTTCCAGGGACTGCGCGAACGCGGCGAAGGCTGGCAGCTGCCCCGGTTCATCGTCGACCGGGACTGGGACGCCGGCTCCTTCCTCGACGACGACCCGTTCGGGCCCGCGGCCCTGCCGCGGACCGCCCGCCTCGACCAGAGGGGCTGGGACGGACTCGGCGAGCTGTTCGAGGGCCGCACCCTGCCGCGCTGCGCCTACGAGGCCTACGCGTGGGCGTTCAAGGAAGCCGGCTGCGCCGCCCCCGTCCACCACGGACTGCCCGCCGACAGCCTCCTCGACCTGGCCGCCGACCTCGACGAACGCCAGGGCGGCCGCGGCGGCATGCCGCTGGCCGTACCCTTCGTGCACTACCTCGCCGACCGAGCCGCCCGCCCCGCCGGCACCGCGGGCGGCCTCGGCGACCCGGCCTGGGCCGCCCGGCTCGCCCTGTGGGTCCGCGCCGCCCGGCAGCGCCTCGCCCTGCCCGTGCTCCGCCCGCCGCCCGGCCCCGCCCGGCAGGCCGCCCTGCACGTCCGGCTGGAGTCCCCGCCCGGCGGCGAGGACGGCCTGCTCGCCCGGATGTGGCTGCGCGGCGAACACACCCGTCACGTCTGGGAGTCGGAGGGGAGCCCGGTCACCACCGCCGTCGTCCGCGCCGAACTGCTGCGCCAGCTCGCCCTGTCCGCCGCCGGGGCGGGGGAGCCGGACGGCGCCGGGCAGCCCGCGGAGGGCATCGGACGGATCGAGTTCCACGTGCCGTACGAACTGCTGGAGACGGACTTCGACCAGTGGCCCGTCCCCCGCGGCCCCGGCGGCCGCACCCGCCCCCTCGGCATGCTCTACGAGGTGGTGGTGCGCTGCCCGCAGGAACGCGAGGACACCCGCACCGAATGGCGGGCCAAATGGCGCTGGATGCACGCCCACGGCGGCCGCCACCCGGACACCGTACGGGTCGTGGAGGACCCGGAGGTCACCGACGCGCTCGGGGTGCAGCTGGGGGCCCGCACCGCGCCCGCCTGCGTCCTCGGGCACGCCTCCGCGGCCCGCGACGAGGCCCTGCTGGAGGCGCTCCTCGAAGGGGGCGTCCCCGCCGCCGTCTGGCAGCGCGGCGGCGGCGCACCCGCCGGGGGCCTGCCGGCCCTGCTCTCCCCGGAGGCCCTGCCGGGCGCACCGGCGGTGCTCGGACTGCCCGCCCGCGTACGCGAAGTGCGCCGGGCGGCCGCCGGGGGCGCGGCCGAAGGGGCAGACCGGCTGGTGCTGTTGTGGGACGATCCCGACGACACGATCGACCTCCGGTCCCTGCTGTGATCCCGACGCCCCCCGCCCCGTACCGCCCGCGCGGCCGAACGGCCGCACGGACCGGACGGCTTCACGCATCCCCCACCCGGCTCGACACCCGGCTCGACGTACGACTGCACGTACGACTTCACGCACGACTTCACGTACGACCGCACGCGACGAAGATGGAGGCAGAGGCAGTGGCGAAGGACTGGTGGCTGTACCGGGGAACGGGCCCGGGCGAGGACCGGCGCGCCCGCCTGGAGGCCGGACCGCCGCCGCCCTGGCGGGACTTCACCGGCCGTCCCGACCCGGCGTACGCGCCGCCCGGCTGCACCGGGGAGGACTGGGAACGCACCCTGCGGCGCGGCGAGGGCTACGTCCCCGACGAACCCGAGAAGGACGTCGTCAACACCGCTCTCCACCTGCGCCGGCCCCTGCTCGTCACCGGCAAGCCCGGCGTCGGCAAATCCACCCTCGCGTACAGCATCGCCGCCGACCTCGCCCTGGGCCCGGTCCTGCACTGGCCGATCACCAGCCGCACCGCGCTGCGCGACGGCCTCTACCTCTACGACGCCATCGGCCGGCTCCAGGAAGCCGGACTGGAGCAGGTCCGCCTCCCCGGCGCCCCGGCCGGCGGACCGGCCGCCCCCGCCCCCTCCATCGCCCGCTACCTGCGGCTCGGCCCGCTCGGCACCGCCCTGCTGCCCCAGCGCAGGCCCCGCGTCCTGCTCATCGACGAGATCGACAAGAGCGACATCGACCTGCCCGGCGACCTCCTCACCGTCTTCGAGGACGGCGGGTTCGTCATCCCCGAACTCGCCCGCCTCGCCAAGGAGGAGCCGACCGTCGCCATCGGCACCGACGACGACCCCGACGCCGGCGTCGCCGTCACCCAGGGCCGCGTGCAGTGCGGCTACTTCCCCGTCATCGTCCTCACCAGCAACGGCGAACGCGACTTCCCGCCCGCCTTCCTGCGCCGCTGCGTCCGCCTCCACCTGGACGCCCCCGGCCCCGAGAAACTGGCCCGGATCGTGCGCGGACGGCTCGGCGTCGACATCACCGCGGCGGACGGCGCCGAATACCAGGACCTCGTCCGCAGCTTCCTCGAACGCGCCGACGACGGCGACCTCGCCACCGACCAGCTCCTCAACGCCATCCAGCTGCGCCTCGCCGGAGCCTGGTCGGCCCCCGCCGACCGCGACCGCTTCCTCGCCACCGTCATGCAGCACCTGACCGGGCCCACCGCGTGATCGAGGAACTCCTCGCGGCCTTCGCCGAAGGCGCCGAGACCGGCGCCGCCCCGCGCACCGCCGTCGGGGCCGAGGAGATGGCCGACATCCTGTGGCTGGCCGCCCGCGTCGACCCCGCCGCCGCGGGCGCCCGGGCGCCCGCCC